>NZ_RZRP01000501.1:0-4683 GCF_003997795.1 Mesorhizobium sp. M7A.F.Ca.US.005.03.2.1
GCGCAGTTCGATGATCCGAACTCTTCCTCCACCAAGGCGCGGGCGACGGCGAAAACCATGATCGCCGAGGCGCAGTCCTTCGCCAGGGAGGTCACCGATATTGCCGCCAAGGAAGCCGCAACTGCCGTGCCGGCCGCAAACGCCGCTCCAGCAACAAGCGGCGTCGGCGATGCGCTGTTGCCCGAGGATTTCAGGCAGCCCAAGGCCGTGGAGAAGCCGGCGAAACCGGCGGATCTCAAGGCGATATCGGGCATCGGGCCCAAGCTGGAGAAGGTTCTCAACGGCCTCGGCATCTGGACGTATGCCCAGATCGCGGCATGGACGCCGCAAGAGGTTGCCTGGGTCGAGGACTATCTGTCGCTCGGCGGCCGCATCGGCCGCGACGATTGGACAGCTCAAGCGGCGGCGCTCGCCGTCAAGAAGTGAATGAAGTGCCCGACGTGGTCTCGACCGCGTCCGGAAAAAGAGATTGCGGGAACTCCGCAGGGGTTTGAGGCGAATGGCAAAGCTCAAGGTCGACGGGAAAGAGATCACTGTACCCGACCACTACACGCTGCTGCAGGCGGCGGAAGACGCTGGCGCGGAAGTGCCGCGCTTCTGCTTCCATGAGCGGCTGTCGATCGCCGGCAATTGCCGCATGTGCCTGATCGAGGTGAAGGGCGGGCCGCCCAAGCCGCAGGCTTCCTGCGCCATGAACGTGCGCGACCTGCGTCCCGGCCCGAATGGCGAGGCGCCGGAAATCTTCACCAACACGCCGATGGTCAAGAAGGCCAGGGAAGGCGTGATGGAGTTCCTGCTGATCAACCATCCGCTGGATTGCCCGATCTGCGACCAGGGCGGCGAATGCGACCTGCAGGACCAGGCGATGGCTTTCGGCGTCGATTCCTCGCGCTATCACGAGAACAAGCGCGCGGTCGAAGACAAATACATCGGACCGCTGGTGAAGACGGTGATGAACCGCTGCATCCACTGCACGCGCTGCGTCCGCTTCACCACCGAAGTCGCCGGCATTTCCGAACTGGGCCTGATCGGCCGTGGCGAGGATGCCGAGATCACCACCTATCTCGAACAGGCGATGACCTCGGAGCTGCAGGGCAATGTCATCGACCTTTGCCCGGTCGGCGCGCTGACCTCGAAGCCATTCGCCTTCCAGGCGCGGCCGTGGGAGCTGACCAAGACCGAATCCATCGACGTGATGGATGCGGTCGGCTCGGCGATCCGCGTCGATAGCCGGGGCCGCGAAGTGATGCGCATCCTGCCGCGCGTCAACGAGGCGGTGAACGAGGAGTGGATCTCCGACAAGACCCGCTTCATCTGGGACGGCCTGCGCACGCGGCGTCTGGACCGCCCCTATGTGCGCAAGGACGGCAGGCTGGTTGCCGCCAGCTGGGCCGAGGCCTTCGCCGCGATCAAGGACGCGGTGTCGAAGACGGCGCCCGAAAAGATCGGCGCTATCGCGGGCGATCTCGCCGCCGTCGAAGAAACCTATGCGCTCAAGCTGCTGATGGCTTCGCTCGGCTCGAAGAACACCGATTGCCGCCAGGATGGCGCTGCACTCGACCCGGCGCTCGGCCGTGCGAGCTACATCTTCAACCCGACCATCGAAGGCATCGAGCAGGCCGATGCGGTGCTGATCATCGGCGCCAACCCACGCTATGAAGCCTCGGTGCTCAACGCCCGTATCCGCAAGCGCTGGCGGACCGGCAATCTGCCGGTCGGTGTCATCGGCGATGTCGGCGATACCCGATACGACTACGAACAGCTGGGCGCCGGGCCGGATTCGCTGAAGGATTTGGCCGACGGAAACGGCAAGTTCTTCCAGACGCTGAAGAAGGCGATACACCCGCTGATCATCGTCGGACAGGGCGCGCTGGCGCGTCCCGATGGCGCAGCCGTGCTCGGCCAGGCGGCCAAGCTCGCGGCCGCCGTCAACGCTGCTCGCGCAGACTGGAACGGCTTTGCCGTGCTGCACAATGCGGCCGGGCGCGTCGGCGGTCTCGATCTCGGCTTCGTGCCGGGCGAGGGCGGCAGAAACGTTGCCGGCATGCTGGGCGAAATGGAGCTCTTGTTCCTGCTCGGCGCCGACGAGATCGACATGGCCAAGACCGGCGGCGCCTTCGTCGTCTATATCGGCACGCATGGCGACCAGGGCGCGCACCGCGCCAATGTCATCCTGCCGGCGGCCGCCTACACGGAAAAATCGGCCACCTATGTCAACACCGAAGGGCGCGTGCAGCAGACCAACCGCGCCGGCTTCGCGCCGGGCGAGGCGCGCGAGGACTGGGCGATCCTGCGGGCGCTGTCGGATGTGCTCGGCAAGAAACTGCCGTTCGATTCGCTGCCGCAGCTGCGCGCCAAGCTTTATGGCGAATACCCGCATCTGGCCCGTATCGACCAGGTCGCGGCCGGCAATGCCGAGGATATCGCCGAGGTGGCGAAGCTCGGCGGACGGCTGAACAAGGGCACCTTCACCTCGCCGGTGACGGATTTCTACCTGACCAACCCGATCGCGCGGGCATCGGCCGTGATGGCGGAATGCTCGGCACTGGCCAAGAGCGGCTTCAAGCAGGCGGCAGAATAAGCATGGACACTTTCTTCTCCTTCTACGTGCTGCCGGCGCTGCTGATCCTGTTGAAGTCAGTCGTGCTGATCGTTGTTCTTTTGATCTTCGTCGCCTACATCCTCTACGCCGACCGCAAGATCTGGGCGGCGGTGCAATTGCGCCGTGGCCCGAACGTCGTCGGCCCCTGGGGCACGCTGCAGGCTTTCGCCGATCTGTTGAAGTTCGTCTTCAAGGAGCCGGTCATCCCGTCAGGCGCCAACAAGGGCGTGTTTCTTTTGGCGCCGCTGGTGTCGGCCGTGCTGGCGATCTCGGCCTGGGCGGTCATCCCGGTCAGCCACGGCTGGGCGATCGCCAACGTCAATGTCGGCATCCTCTATGTCTTCGCCATCTCCTCGCTCGAGGTCTACGGCGTGATCATGGGCGGCTGGGCGTCGAACTCGAAATATCCGTTCCTCGGCGCGCTGCGCTCGGCCGCGCAGATGGTGTCCTACGAAGTCTCGATCGGCTTCGTCATCGTCACCGTTCTGCTCACCGCCGGCTCGCTCAACCTCACCGATATCGTGCTGTCGCAGCATGATGGAATTGGTACGCGGCTTGGCCTGCCCAACACCTTCCTCGACTGGAACTGGCTGGCGCTGTTCCCGATGTTCATCATCTTCTTCATCTCGGCGCTGGCCGAGACGAACCGCCCGCCCTTCGATCTGGTCGAAGCCGAATCGGAACTGGTCGCCGGCCACATGGTCGAATATTCGTCGACCCCGTTCCTTTTGTTCTTCCTCGGCGAGTATGTCGCCATCGTGCTGATGTGCGCGCTGGCCACCATCCTGTTCCTCGGCGGCTGGCTGCCTCCGTTCGACTTCGCGCCGTTCACCTGGGTGCCGGGCGTCATCTGGTTCGTGCTGAAAGTCTGCTTCGTGTTCTTCGGCATCTCCATGGTGAAGGCCTTCGTGCCGCGCTACCGCTACGACCAATTGATGCGGCTTGGCTGGAAAGTGTTCCTGCCGATCTCGCTGTTCATGGTGGTCGCCACCGCGGCCTTCCTCAAGATCACGGGGTTTGCGTGATGTCCGCTCTTTCCCAAGCCGCCAAATCGCTGCTGCTGCAGGATTTCGTCAGCGCCTTCTTCCTGTCGATGCGCCAGTTCTTCGCGCCGAAGGAGACGATCAACTATCCGCACGAGAAGGGGCCAACCAGCCCGCGCTTCCGCGGCGAGCATGCGTTGCGCCGCTATCCCAATGGCGAGGAACGCTGCATCGCCTGCAAATTGTGCGAGGCGATCTGCCCCGCGCAGGCCATCACCATCGAGGCCGGCCCGCGCCGCAATGACGGCACGCGCCGCACGGTGCGCTACGACATCGACATGGTGAAGTGCATCTATTGCGGCTTCTGCCAGGAAGCCTGCCCGGTCGACGCCATCGTCGAGGGGCCGAATTTCGAGTTCGCGACGGAGACGCGCGAGGAACTCTACTACGACAAGGACAGACTGTTGGCGAATGGCGACCGGTGGGAGCGCGAGCTGGCGCGCAACATCTCGCTGGACTCGCCCTACCGCTGATATTTGACGCATGGACGGGGCGAGGGGCCTCGTCTAAGGACACAACGAAACTTGCGGCCTGAGGCGGCAAACATCGAAACAGGACGGTTGTCCTGTTTGTACAGGAACCCGGGGGATCCCCAATGTTGAGTGGACTAGAGGCGGCCTTTTTCTACCTCTTCGCCTTTGTCGCGGTGGCATCGGCGTTCATGGTCATTTCGTCGCGCAACCCCGTGCATTCGGTGCTGTTCCTGATCCTGACCTTCTTCAACGCCGCCGGCCTGTTCATGCTGACCGGCGCCGAGTTCCTGGCGATGATCCTGCTCGTCGTCTATGTCGGCGCGGTGATGGTTCTGTTCCTGTTCGTCGTCATGATGCTCGACGTCGATTTCGCCGAACTGAAGAGCGGCGCCCTGCAATATGCGCCGATCGGCGCGCTGGTCGGGCTGATCCTGGCGGCGGAGCTGATCGTGGTTCTCGGCGGCTACACCTTCGCGCCGCAGCTCGCTTCGACGGTCTCCAAGCCCATTCCGGATCTTGCCACGCGGACCAATACCGCCGCGCTCGGCGACATCCTCTATACGGA
>NZ_RZRP01000502.1:0-4672 GCF_003997795.1 Mesorhizobium sp. M7A.F.Ca.US.005.03.2.1
CCCGGACATGGCGCTGTTCCTGTTCACCAAAAACATTCTTGCTGGCGAGCCGATCAAACTGTTCAACAACGGCAACCACACGCGCGACTTCACCTATGTCGACGACATCGCCGAAGGCGTGATCCGTGCCAGCGACAGCCCGGCCACGGGCAATGCCGCCTGGGACTCCAGCCGTCCGGATCCGGCCACAAGCAGCGCCCCCTGGCGCATCTTCAACATCGGCAACAACAACCCGGTTAAGTTGACCGCCTATGTCGAGGCGCTGGAAAACGCGCTCGGCCGCAAAGCCATCGTCGAACTCTTGCCGCTGCAGCCCGGCGATGTGCCCGATACCTTCGCCGACACCTCGGCGCTGGAGCAGGCGGTCGGCTACCGCCCGACGACGACAGTGACCGAGGGCGTCGGGCGGTTCGTCGAGTGGTACAAGGCTTATTTCGGGCGGGGATAAGGCTCGGCGTTTCTCGGCTGATCCGCGCTGTTCCATGATCACGTAACCAGGAGCAGATGGAATCGACACGGCTCGCAAACAGGCAGTCTGCAATCCATTGCAGTCCAAGGCGCTATTGAGCGTCTGCATCCCCACGTTCAATCGGCGGGATCGCGTTGCCGCGCTGGTTCAGCAACTGCTACGTGCGGACTGCCCATTGCAGATATGCGTCCATGTCGACGGTTCGACCGACGGAACGAACGAAGCGCTTGCGAAAATCGCGTCTCGCGATTCCAGTTTGGTGGTCACCACTGGCCCGAATGACGGCAGAGGCCGCGCAATGTTTTCGGCGATTGCTTCCGCCACTGGCGACTATTGCATGGTCTTCGATGATGACGACGATCTCTTCGCCGATCGCTTGCCGGAAGTCTGTGAGCACCTTTCGCAGAGAGGTGTCGATGAGAAGATTGCGGGTTTTGTGTTCTCGATGGCTCTTGGCCACCCAGAGACGGCAGCAGAGCCGTTTCCGTTGGAACGGACAAACCTGATAAAGATGCGGGCCGACGAACGGGTGGTCGGCGACAAGAAGGAGGTCATCAGAACTCCTTTGCTTAAACGGGTTGCCGTGCCCCCTGCGGGGCGGTTCCGCCGTGTTCCAACATCTCTTCTCTGGTCCAGATTGGCGATCGAATACGACGTTATCTGTGTCAATGTCGAGATTGGACGAAAACGATATTTGCCGGAGGGGATGACGGCAAGGATTCGGCTTCTTCAGCGACAAAATGCATACCCGATGTTGTTGCTGAACTTGATCTACATCAAGGCATTCTGGCTAGGACGATATCGGTCGGTTCGGTTCCTGGGTAAGGCGGTTCTTGCCTGTTTGAGCTTTGGTATCTTGAGTTTCCCGTTCTTGGTCAAGAGATCATTCGTGCGGGTGACTTCATGAAAGAAGCCAGCCTGTGGAAGTTGGTGGAAGCCATCGTAATACGAATTGTTCCTGGTCTTCTGAACATAGCGACATTGCTGTACATCGGAAGCCATCTGGAGACTGGACAGTACGGTATTTTCAGCACGACGATTGCGACAGTTTCATTTATTTCGACACTTGTTTTTGGAGTCGCGACCTATTCGATAATGCCGGTTTCCGCAAAAATGCATGCCGCGGGAATGGGTAGAGAGTACGTGTCGTCCATTTTGACCGTGCTTGCAGTTGTGGCGTTGTTTGTCGTCCTGGCTGGGCTGGCACTGACGTGGCTGGGATTTGGCAATGCCGTTGCCGCGACCATCATCATTTCTTTCGGCTTGCACACCGCACTTCAAGAGATTTTGAGGTCACAACTGCGTTTGTGGGCGTACGGTTGGTCGGCGATTGGCCAGGCCGTAGCATACCAGGCAGGAGCCATAATCCTGCTTGTCGGCGATGCGAAAGTAGGATCGGCTCTTGCCGCCTTTTCGCTCTCCTATTTCGTCGGAGCGCTGATTTCATTTGCCTTGCTGGGACCTAGGAATCTGAGACGACCTGGCTTTTCCTATCTTGCCGGGTCTCTGGTCACAGGCTGGGGATTTGTGTTGAGCAATCTGGCCGAGAGCGGCGTGTTTGTCGGCATTCGATACATTGTTTTGTTGCTTGGCTCCGAGACCCATCTCGGTGTCTTCTCGTTTTGTGTCGATCTTTCACAACGGTCTGTCGGCTTCTTCATGAATGCGGCCAGCTTCGTTTTCGTGCCAAGGGCGTTTCTCAGTGCCGCAAATGGAAACGTCAGGGAGTTTCGGCGCGGACTGTTCGAAGGAGCGGCCATCGCACTCATTTTTGCGGCTGCGGCTGCGGCCGGAATAGTTGGCCTGTTTTTCTCGGGCCATGCCTCCGGATGGCTGGGGAAGTCTTTTGATCCTGCGGTGTTCGGGATCGTTTCTTGTGCTGTTCTGGTCAACAGGACCAAAAAAGTGATCATCGACCCGTTTGCGCTTCGGTCGAACAAAGCGATGACGTTGACTTATTCCTACGCGATAGGGGCGTTGGCTTGCTGTTGTCTGGCGGCATTGGGCCTTTGGTGGCGGGTGCCGCTTGGCAGTGAAATGGCATTTTTGTTCGGATATGTCGTTGCCGCGGCCTGTTCCTTTTTCGCATTGAGGAATGTGATTGCAGACCAAGGGCCTGGTGCGAAACAGCGCACGGTTTTGATGGTCGGGCCGGATGCCAGAAATGAATGAGAAGAAAGCATTTTACGACGAGAAAAACAGGCGCATCGTCCATGTCGGCACGGTGGCTGATGACGACTATTGGGATTCTCACTGGGCCGACGGGATTGTCTTGAGGCCGGATCGCTTTGTCGTTGAAACCACCAAGCGATATCTGACCGGATCGGCCAAGGTCCTGGACGCTGGATGTGGCTTGGCCAATACGGTCCATGGCCTCCACCAGGCAGGCTTTTCCGCCTACGGGATCGACTTCGCGCAGAAGACCGTGGGGATGGTGAACCGTGCCGCGCCCCATTTGCAAGTGACCGTGGGGGATGTTCGAGCAACGGGCTTCGCGGACGGATTCTTCGATGGGGTGTGGTCCCTGGGGGTGATCGAGCACTTCTTCGACGGTTACGATGAGATCGCATTGGAGATGAGGCGCATCATCCGATCAGGAGGAGTTGCCTTCGTGACAGTGCCGAGCATTTCTCCTCTCCGACAGTTGAAGATCAGAATGGGTCTCTATCCCAGGTTTTCAGGTGAACAGGCCGGATTTTACCAGTTCGTTCTTGGGCCGTCTTCGATTGTTTCCAGTTTCGAACAGCACGGCTTCAAGCTTCTGGGATCCCAGCCAAGGGGAGGCTTCAAGGGGCTGAAGGACGAGACATTTTTCTCCAAGCCGATGCAGGCCTGGTACGACAGCAAGAATGGAATCCTGAGAGGTTTGCGTGCTGCCGCGGACCGGTTGCTCGGGCCATTTTCGCATCATACGCGGCTCTACGTCTTCCACAGGATATAGCGCGGATGTCCAATCCGAGTGGGCGCAGATCGCCAAACGAAACCGGTGGTGAAGCAGTATCGATATTGCGAAAGTTTGTTCGTGCGAATGTGGCTGTTTCCGAGTTCCTGGACAGAGCTCTGCCGCGACGCCTTCGCATCGACGGCAACCGGACCTTTGCGACGGAGATAGCACCTCCCTTACTTACCTCAAATGCACGGGTTTACGACCTTGGCGGGGGTGCCAGGCCGTTCGTCAGTCTTTCGGAGAAGCGGCGCCTGAGGCTTTTTGTCGTTGGGCTCGACCTCGACGCGGAAGAGTTGTCGAAAGCGCCGCGCGGAATATACGACGAGGAGATTGAAGCGGACCTTACCTCGTTTAGGGGGAGGGGCGATGCTGACGTCGTCATTTGCCAGGCAACGCTCGAACACGTCCGTGATGGCGAGGGTGCCTTGCGCGGCATTGCCAGTTGCGTGAAGCCGGGAGGCGTGGTTGCCATTTTCTCGCCCTCGCGCAACGCCGTTTTTGCCAGATTGAATCGGGTCCTGCCGGAGGGGATGAAACGACGGCTGCTTTTTGCGATCTATCCTGAAAAGGGCATGGGTCATGACGGGTTTCCGGCCTTCTACGACAAGTGCTTGCCCAGTGACGTCGAGACAATCGCAAAACGGAACGACCTGGAACTTGTCGAGCGCCGTCTGTTCTGGAAAAGCTCCTACTTCTATTTTTTCGTGCCGGCCTTTCTTGCCTGGCGCATCTGGTTAGGCGTTTCGGCCCTGCTTCTCCGCAAGGATGCCGCTGAAACCTACGCCTATGTCTTTCGGCGAAAACAGTGAGTTCCCGCGGCTCATGAAAAGGAAGCTCGCGCTGATCGCCATTCCGCTCGACAGAAGAGGCGGTGCCGAAACCATCTTGAAACTTGTTGCGCGCGCACTCGCGAGACGACCCGACTGGGACGTCGAAATCGGCTTCTTGGGTGGCCAGGCGGCGGGCGAGGCCGCTGGATCACACCAGAAGGGAATTCGGTGCAGCTACGGCTTTGGCGGCGGTAAGGCCATGAGCGAGTTTTTGCTCGCTCCGCGGCTGATCCGGCATCGGTACGATTTGGTGTTCTCGAGCCACGCACGGGTAAACTCGTTTCTGGCTGCCGCGCGAAGCGTGGGACTTCTCCGCAGCCATAGGCTGGTCGCCCGCGAGTCCACGGTGCTTCTGGACCGCTTCAAGGGTCTTCGCGCGCTCGCTTACAAGGCGCTCTACGCTGCCTATGGCAGCCAGGACATGAT
>NZ_RZRP01000503.1:0-4670 GCF_003997795.1 Mesorhizobium sp. M7A.F.Ca.US.005.03.2.1
GACCATGCGCTCCTCACGCGCGATATCGCCGTCGAGCTGCTGCAGCCGGCGCTCGAGTTCGCTCTGACGGGCGCGGATGCGGCCGGCTTCCTCTTCGATCTGCGACTTGGCGATCGAGAGGCGCTGGAAGGCAGCGGCGGCGGCGGCTTCCGCGTCGCGCAGGTCCGGCAGCCGATGGGCGCCTATGCCTTGCTCCCTGGCGGCGGCCATCTGGGCCGCGGCGCGGTCGCCGACCAGTGCCGTGGCAACCGCCAGCGCCGATCGCGCCTCGCCTTCCTGGGTTTTGGCCAGCGTCCAGCGCAGATGCAACAGCGTTGCTTCGGCCTTGCGGATATCGGCCGACAGGTTCTTGAAGCGGGAGGCCTGGCGCGCCTGGCGCTTCAGGCTTTCGATCTGGCTTTCCAGCTCGCCGACGACGTCGTCCAGTCGTTCGAGGTTCTGCTCGGCCGCCTTCAGCCGCAGTTCTGCCTCGTGGCGGCGGGTGTGCAGGCCGGAAATGCCTGCCGCCTCTTCGAGCAGGGCGCGGCGTGCCTGGGGCTTGGCCTGGATCAGTTCGCCGATGCGGCCCTGGCCGACCATCGACGGGGAACGCGCACCGGTCGACTGGTCGGCGAACAGAAGCTGCACGTCCTTGGCGCGGGCCTCCTTGCCGTTGATACGGTAAAGCGAGCCGGCCTCGCGCTCGATGCGGCGCGACACCTGCAGTTCGTCGGCATCGTTGAAGGCAGCAGGCGCCGAGCGGTCACTGTTGTCGAGGAAAAGCGTGACTTCGGCGGTGTTGCGGGCGGGCCGAGTGCCCGAGCCGGAAAAGATGACGTCGTCCATGCCGGACGCGCGCATGTTCTTGTAGGAGCTTTCGCCCATCACCCAGCGCAGCGCCTCGACAAGGTTCGACTTGCCGCAGCCATTCGGTCCGACAATGCCGGTCAGGCCGCGTTCGATGACGAACTCGCCGGGCTCGACGAAGGACTTGAAACCGAGGAGGCGAAGGCGCGAAAACTTCATTCGCGCCGCCCGCTAAGCGGATTTCGGTGGTTTTGCGAAAGGAAGTCGCGGCACGACGAGAAGCCGCGCACGCCGAAGCGCCGCCGCCTCAGGGCTGACTGGACGTCAGAGCAGAGGGTCGATGATGGCCGACATTTCCTCAATCGACATCGCCCCCTTGTAGGTCTTACCGTTGATGAAGAAGGTCGGTGTCGAGTCGACCTTGAATTCATTGGCGCCGCGCTTCTGGACCGATCTCACATCGTCCAGAAGTTTCTGGTCCGTCAAGCAGGCCTCGAAGGACTCCTGTGTAAAACCGGCGAGCTTCGAGATTTGCAGCAGCGCATCCTTGGTATTCTGGACGCCAACCCAGTTCGCCTGCTGCCGGAACAGGACGTCGACCATGGGGTAATAGTTATCCTTGGCGCAGCGCGCCAGCATAAAACCGGCTTCGGCGCTCGGGTCGAACGGGAATTCGCGCAGGATGTAGCGAACCTTGCCGGTGTCGATGTACTTGGTCTTCAGGTCCGGAAAGGTGGTCTCGGCGAAATGCGCGCAATGCGGGCAGGTCATCGAGGCGTATTCGACGATGGTGACCTTGGCGTCGTCCTTGCCAAGCTGCTTGTCGGGCAGCGCGCCAGGCTTCATCAGTTCCGTCATGTCCACGGTGCCCTGGGCTTCCGGCGCGGTGGCGGCGGCCGGCGTGGCCGGCTTTGCGGGAGCGGCCGGCTCAGCGGGCTTCACATTCGCAGCCTTCGCCTCCTCGCCAGAGTCGCTGCAGGCCGCGAGCAGGGCCACCGCCGGAATGGCGGCCAGCGAAGACAGGACGTTTCTGCGAGACAAGCTTTGGCCAAACGGGGGACGGTTCATACGAATCACCTGACAAGGGTTGGATTTTGCAATGCAAAGACACGAAAAGGCGAGAGTTGGCGCGAATTAAGGCATCTCGATCCCCAATCCAATCGCGAAACCTGACAAGGGCGATCACGAAAGCGAGATATTGACGACGAATCCATGACTTTCTTCAAGACGCCTATGATTTTCTCTCCCCAATAATGGTCGCGCCAAGTTTCTCCAGCGAGGCGCGCAGTCCTTCATTATCGACCAGGCCGACAGTCCCCGACAATTTCGTCTTCTCAGCCGCGGTCAGCGGTCTCAGGGCCGGTCTGCGCTTTCCTTTGTCGGCTGTCACCGGCTTCTGCAGGATCCGGATGCGGTTGATGGCGGTGAAGCCGAGGAAGGCGTTGACCCGGTTGATGATCTCGCCCGTCTCGTGCTGCAGATGAAGTGCCGCCATGCCTTCGCAGGCAATGACCAGCACGGCCGGCTCGAACGGATCGTCCTCATGCATACGGCGCGGCCACTGGATTTTTTCGGGACGCGAGTGGCTGGCCAGCCGCGGGCCGGCGATCTCGTCCCATGACTGGACGAGGCCGATCGAAATGCCGGCCCGCTTGCGCAGCACCGGATCGAGGATCCTGGTCGCGAGATCGCTGACCGGGACGGGATTGCCGTAGGGCGTTCTCCCTGCCATGTACGTCCTCCAGCGACGACCCAGCAGATACCGGCCAGGCCAATACAAGATCAATGGCACCAGCAGACCAGACCCGCAAGACCGCATCCTGGGATAGTGGCAAAGCCACATCCGGAGATAGCAGCATAGCTGCATCTGGAGATAGCAGCACAGCTGCATCCGGTGTCAGCGACGATATCGCATCCCGCCTGCTCGGCTGGTATGATGTGCATCACCGTGAATTGCCGTGGCGCATCACGCCCCGTGAGCATGCACGCGGCGTGCGGCCTGATCCCTACCGCATCTGGCTCTCCGAGGTCATGCTGCAGCAGACCACCGTCGAAGCTGTGAAGGCTTATTTCCGGGTATTCGTCGAGAAATGGCCCGATGTCGAGGCGCTGGCCGCGGCGCCGACCGAGGACGTGATGAAGGCGTGGGCGGGGCTCGGTTACTACTCCCGCGCCCGCAATCTCAAGGCTTGTGCCGATCTTGTGGCCGAGCGTGGCGGCCGGTTTCCCGACACGGAGACGGGTTTGAGAGAGCTGCCCGGCATCGGCGCCTATACGTCGGCGGCCATCACGGCGATTGCCTTCGATCGCCCCGCCGCGGTTGTCGACGGCAATGTCGAACGTGTCATCTCCCGGCTGTTTTCGATCACAACCCCGCTCAGCGAAGCCAAGCCCGAGATCCGCGCCCATGTCGAGCGCATGGTGCCCGGGATAAGGCCTGGCGACTTCGCCCAGGCGATGATGGATCTCGGCGCCACCATCTGTACGCCACGCCGGCCACGCTGCATGCTGTGCCCGCTACGCGAAGACTGCAGCGCGGTCGTTTCAGGCGATCCCGAGTACTTCCCGGTGCGCCTGCCCAAGGCCGACAAGCCGCAGCGGCACGGCGCGGCCTTTGTCGCCGCACGGGCCGACGGCGCCATCCTTCTGCGCAAACGGGCCGAGAAGGGCTTGCTCGGCGGCATGACCGAGGTGCCGACGACAGGCTGGACCGCGCGGATCGATGGGGCAACCACGCAAGCGGCCGCGCCGTTTCCCGCCGACTGGCGGCATGCGGGCCGCATTGCGCATGTCTTCACGCATTTCGCTCTCGAACTCGAAGTCTTTCACGCTCACATCAAAGGTGATGCGCCAGACGGGCATTTCTGGTCGCTCGCTCACGAGATTTCCGGCGAGGCGCTGCCGACTGTCATGAAAAAGGCAATCGAGGCTGCGATACCCGGCGCGACGAAAAAGCCGTCGCCACACAGTGCAAAGAGGCCCCATGACTGAAATACGCCACATCGTTTTCGACATCGGCCGCGTGCTGATCCACTACGATCCCAACATTCCGTTCAGCCGCCTCATTCCGGATGCCGAAGAGAGAAAGTGGTTTTTCGACAATGTCTGCACGCATGATTGGAACATCGAGCAGGATCGCGGCCGGACCTGGGAAGAGGCCGAGGCGCTGCTGATCGCGGACCACCCCGATCACGCGGAAAACATCCGCGGTTTCCGCCGCCACTGGCACGAGATGGTGCCGCATGCCTATGAGGACAGCGTCGCCATCATGGTCGGTCTGATCGAGAGCGGCCACGACGTGACCATGCTGACCAATTTCGCCAGCGACACGCTGGCCGAGGCCCGCGAGCGCTTCGATTTCCTCAATCGTCCGCGCGGCGTGACGGTGTCGGCCGATATTCGCCAGATCAAGCCCGACCGAGCCATCTACGATCACCACGTCGCCGCATTCGGCCTCGAACCGGCCGCGACGCTGTTCATCGATGACAGCCAGAAGAATGTCGACGGCGCCAAGGCGGCAGGCTGGCAATCGGTGCTGTTCACCGACGCAAGGACGCTTCAAGCAGACCTTGAACGTCTCGGAATCAAGGCCTGATTTGAATCGCTTCGCGCGATCCGTTGAGCCTTTGAATCAACGGCATTCGAAGCAATTGGCAGGGGCTCAGGCCCCTGCCCGCTCCATGCCGAGCCGCGCGATGCGGCGAAGCTCGTCGATCGGGGTCAGGCCACCGCTGCGCTCATAATGCCAGAAGGTCCAGCCGTTGCAGGCATCCAGCCCCTGCACTTCGGCGCCGACCTTGTGGATCGAACCGGCGCTGTCGCCGATCGCCACCGTGCCGTCGGCCCGCACCTTGGCCGCCCAGCGCTTCTTGGCATCGTAGAGC
>NZ_RZRP01000504.1:0-4666 GCF_003997795.1 Mesorhizobium sp. M7A.F.Ca.US.005.03.2.1
CCGTTACGATGAACAATGGAGCAATTAGTGTTTTACGGATCTGGGCGCCGTCAAGTTGCATCCGGCTCCTGAAACCATTTCGCGGACCCCGCGTTGACCACCGGGCCGACACAGGAGACATCTCATGACCGTCAACTGCCGCATATCGATCGACAACCGGCCGGAGGCCACGGACGCGGTTTTTCAGGCGGTTCCGCGGATCGGCGAAAGCGTTGCGCTGTCGATCGATGGAACCACGCAGGATCTGCGGGTATCGCGTGTCGTGCACGTCACCAATGGCAGCCTGGAAGGTGCCGCGATCGTCGTCGAAGTGACGACCAACATCCTCTGAATCGAGAGTTATGGTCCGCTGGGCCGGCCGGCACCGCGTTGCGGCGACCGGCAGCCTGAAAGGACTGGAGCGGCTCACGCGCGGTGACCCGCTACTCCTTGCCGCTTTCGGAAATGCCGTTGCCGCCGGCGGTTGGCAGGATGCCGAAGTCTTGCGACTTCGCCCCTTGCTCCGCCGTCAGGAAGCCGTCCGAGGCAAGCCCGCGCCGCAGCAATTCCCTGACCGCGGCCGAACGGCTCGGCATACGCTTGTCGAAGCGCCAGTTTTCCAGCGCAGCCAGCTCGTCTGACGTCAGCATGATCTGCAACCGTTCCGGGCGTTCCAGTTCAGTCATCGCGCTCCCTCGCTCAGGATCCCGATACCTCGAATGAGTATTCAACTCGCTTACCTAATAGTTAGGAAAGCGCTCCTAGCGCGTCAAGACCTCGCGATGAGTGAACTGCTTCTCATGCGCATGATGAGCCTGATGGTATTCGGCGTAAGGCGCATACTTGCATAACTATGCTAACTAGCTGATTTGTTTAGATATTATTTAATTCGTGACTTGCCAAGACGAAGCCTCTGCCGCATTGTGCAACCTGAACAGAAAACCGTTCCCTTTGGGAGGTTTCGATGCGGTATGATTACTCGGCGCGACTGCGCGATGACGTCCGTTCAGCGGTCCAGATCGCCTTCAGGAAGACCGGCATCGTCAGTATCACGGCGGTGGCGGAACATGTAAGGGTCAGGAACCTGGCCGAAAACATCGCCCT
Organism: Mesorhizobium sp. M7A.F.Ca.US.005.03.2.1; assembly: GCF_003997795.1. Taxonomy (NCBI): domain Bacteria; kingdom Pseudomonadati; phylum Pseudomonadota; class Alphaproteobacteria; order Hyphomicrobiales; family Phyllobacteriaceae; genus Mesorhizobium; species Mesorhizobium sp. M7A.F.Ca.US.005.03.2.1. The sequence goes on from NZ_RZRP01000504.1 coordinate 1,084, forward strand.
CGAGGACGTCGAATACCTTGTCTTCCAGGCAGCCCAGCTGATTGGCGCCGCAATTGAATTCGACGGGCTCACCAATTTCGACGGCGTGGCTGGCCTGTTCGTGGATGGTCTCGGTGGCGACGATGGCGGGCGGATGATCGCCCAACGCGACGGGCCTGGTCCGGCCACCCTGCAGTAAGACGGTACCGGCTGAACAGGGGGCCTTCTCAAAAGGCCGCCCTGCTGTTTCTGAACCGGGTGATGACCGGAGCCGTTCCGTCAGGCAGAGCCGGCGATTTGTGAGGCGAAGTCGCGATAGGGACGCGGAGGGCGGCCCAGAAGCGCGGTCAGGCGCTCGACGTCGCCGGCCTCGGGCAGCATGCCGTCGGTCAGGAACCGTTCGCCCATCAAGCGCATGTCGTAGGCCATCCAGGCAGGCAGGAACTGCTTGAGATTCTGCTCGAAACCTTCGGTGTTGTCGCCGCCGTAGCTGATCGGCCGGGCGAGCACGTCGGACCAGATGGCCGCGATATCCGTCCCGGTCAGTGTCTGCGGACCGACGAGGTTGATCCGCTCGAGCGCAAGCGGCTCCGCGGACCGTTCGCGGCGCAGCAGCTCGAGAGCGGCGATCTCGGCGATATCACGCACATCGACCATGGCGAGGCCTTTGGCGCCGATCGGCATTGTGTAGGTGCCGTAGCCGGTGATGACGTCTTCGATCATCAGGTCGTTCTGGATGAAATAGGCCGGGCGCAGGATCGTAGCCTGGAAGCCCATCTGCTCGATCATTCGCTCGACGCCGAACTTGCCGGCGAAATGCGGCACGTTCACATACACGTCGGCATGGATCACCGAGAGATAGACGATCCGCTCGATGCCCGCCGATCGGGCGACATTCAGCGCGACCAAAGCCTGGGTGAATTCGTCCGGCACCACGGCGTTCAAGAGGAACAGGGTGGAAACGCCGGACATGGCTTTGCGCAGTGAATCGACATCGAGAAAGTCGCCTTGCGCGACCGATACGCCCGCCGGGAAGCTGGCTTTCGACGGATCGCGGACGAGAGCACGGACGTCGGCGCCGCGCTTGACGAGGTGCTCGACGACTTGGCGGCCAACATTGCCTGTGGCGCCGGTAACGAGGATGGTCATGGAATTTCTCCTGTTGGGTTGCTTGACAGGCCCAATATGTGTGGCTCACAAACACTCAAACAGACCGAAATTTTAGACGCACCGTCTCACTGGTGGAACACCTATGGATATTCTGGCCCTCACCGATTTCAACCTCGTTGCCCGCCATGGCGGTTTCGGCAAGGCGGCACGGGCCACCGGCCGACCCAAGGCAACCCTGTCGCGGCGCGTTGGAGACTTGGAGAGCAGCCTTGACCTGCGCCTGTTTGAACGGGGTGCGCGTAACCTGAAGCTGACCGAGGAAGGACGGGCGCTTTTCGAGCGGACGGGGGCGTTGCTTGCCGAACTGGACGAGACGGCCGCGGCGATCGCCTCGGGCGGTCAAAGACCCAAGGGGAGACTGCGGATCAGCGCGCCCCTGCTTTTTTCTCAGACCGCGATGGGGAGGATCGCCGCGGGATTTGCCCTCAAATTTCCGGAGGTGAGGCTGGAGGTCACGACGGAGGACCGGGCTGTGGACATGATCGAGGAAGGCTACGACCTGGTGATCCGGGTCAACCCGGATCCCGACGAAAGCTTGGTCGGACGGGCGTTTCTCCGCGACCGGCTGGTCGTCGTGGCGAGCCCTCACCTTCCTCGCACCGGTGGACCGGCCCCTGCCGTTGCGCGCGGGAAAGGCGAACGGCAAACATGGCACGTGAAGACCGAGGGTGGCCGGTCGACGATCAAAATCGAGCCGGTCCTCGCTTTGGGAACGCTCATTATGGTGCGCGATGCGGTGCGAGCGGGGGTCGGTGCGGCACGTCTTCCCATTTCGTTGGTGGCCCACGATTTGGCTGACGGCACGTTGGTGAATTGGGGGGACATCGACGCCCCTGAGATCGCTCTTTGGACGCTCTACCCCTCCCGGCGGCTGCTCAGCCCGCGCGTGTCGGCGTTCCTGGATTTTCTGAAACAGGCCTTCCCGAACGGGACGCCGGACGAACTGGCCGCCTATATCGGCAGGTGATGCCCGGCTGCTTTCGCCGGCAAGAACTTTTATTTCTGGCGGAAGGAGTTTGCGGTGGAACAAGTTGGGGCGACGGCAATTACCTTGTCGCCCTACAAGAGGAGGACGCCGTGAAAGACTTGCGCAGTCTCCTTGCCGAACTGTCAGCCAACTGGCTCAAGCGCCGCAAGGCGCAGGCGCCCACGACCGTGAACACGGTCAAACCCCGCCCTGCCGACCAGGCGACGCGGCAACGCGCCGCCCACAAACCCAAAACACCGCCCACCCGCGACGTCGCCTCGAACATGTGAGCCCCGCGGACAATGTGGGGCCCAATGCCGCTGGGGGGTATCGGCAATCTATCACGCCAGATTGATTGGTAGCGACGAAACCTTGAGCGGCCATAAGCGTTTATTGCTTCAGCCCAATTGAGGTGGTTCCAATGCAAACGGCATGGTTCTCCAAACCTGTGGCGGTTTCGGTCGGCGTCACCGGTTCCATCCATCATCTGTCCAACACACAGCAGGCCATTGATTTGCTCACCACACATTGGCGTGACGCAGGCAGCCCGAAGCATCGGTCCGCACTGCGCGCCTGCCAGCGGGCGACGAGCGGCGATGTTGCCCCCGACGTCGCCAGGGCGGCGCTCGTCGAAGCAGCGCGCGAAGCCCACATCCTGATCGAATAGCCACATCCTTATCGAATAGCCACATCGTGATCGAATAGGCGTATCGATTGAACCTGCTGACGCTATAATCGCTGCGCCCCCTCCGGAGAACGCCTGCCATGACCCTGAAAACACGCAAGCTCGGCAGCCAGGGGCTGCAGGTCTCGGCCATCGGCCTCGGCTGCATGGGCATGAGCCAGTCCTATGGCCCGGCCGACGAGGCCGAATCCATCGCCACGCTGCACCGTGCCATCGACCTCGGCTGCACCTTCCTCGACACCGCCGAAGTCTATGGCCCTTACGACAACGAAGCCCTGCTCGGCCGGGCATTGAAGGGCAAGCGCGACCAGGTGACGATCGCCACGAAATTTGGCTTCCGCATCGAAAACGGCAAGCAGACCGGAACCGACAGCCGGCCCGAGCACATTCGAGAGGCGGTGGAAGCCTCGCTCGGCCGCCTCGGAACCGACCGTATCGACCTGCTCTACCAGCACCGCGTCGACCCGGCGGTGCCGATGGAGGATGTCGCGGGCGCCGTCGGCGAACTCGTCGCGCAAGGCAAGGTGCGCTTCTTCGGCCTGTCGGAAGCGGGTGCAGCCAACATCCGCCGGGCGCATGCCGTGCATCCGGTGTCGGCGTTGCAGAGTGAGTATTCGCTGTGGGAGCGCAATCTGGAGCCGGAGATCATCCCGCTGCTTGGCGAACTCGGCATCGGCCTGGTGCCGTTCTCGCCGCTCGGCCGAGGGTTTCTCACCGGCCAGGTCAAGCGTGCGGAAGACTATCCCGACGGCGATTATCGCCGCAACGACCCGCGCTACCAG
>NZ_RZRP01000505.1:0-4664 GCF_003997795.1 Mesorhizobium sp. M7A.F.Ca.US.005.03.2.1
GGTCGGCGCGCATGTCGGCCAGATCGCGGCTGGAAAAGCTGTCGATTTCGGCGACAAGGCGGTTGTAGTGCTTGCGCTTGGCAATGCTGTTGCGAGCGCGGGTCATGAGACTGTCGAGGATCATAGCAAGGTTCCTTTTTGGCGCCGCATTTCGGCGGCGGTTTCTTCCTCCCTTGATCGATACGAAGCATGACATAGTAATGGTGCATTGCAAAAAGAAGATGTTGCAATGCACCATTGCGCTGGACGCATAGCCGGTTAATGCGGCGCTAACGTCATGCGCAGAGCCGGCAAGCGATCTTTTGTGGGACACTGTGCGTACCCACATTGCCTTCTGTCCCTCCGGCTGGCTTGATCCCTCTCATTGATGCCGGGAGGAAAGCATGGCGGCCGCAGACTATTATGAAATTCTCGATCCGCGCTTCGCGCGCCTGTTCAACGGCAACGCGCAGGTCGAGAAGCTATTCACCGGATGCCAGTGGGCGGAGGGGCCGGCCTGGTTCGCCGCCGGCCGCTATGTCGTCTGGTCCGACATCCCCAACAATCGCATGCTGCGTTATGACGAGACCGACGGCAATGTCAGCGTCTTCCGGCAGCCGTCCGGCAACTCGAACGGCAACACCGTCGACCGGCAGGGCCGGCTGATCACCTGCGAGCATTCGGGCCGCCGCGTCAGCCGCACCGAGTTCGACGGCTCGGTCACCACGATCGCGGCCAAATGGAAAGGCAAGCGGCTGAATTCGCCCAACGACGCGGTGGTGAAATCCGACGGTTCCATCTGGTTCACCGATCCAAGCTACGGCATCGATACGGATTATGAGGGCGACAGGGCTGAGAGCGAAATCGGCGCCTGCCACGTCTACCGGGTCGATCCCGGCACCGGCGAGGTCGAAGCCGTCATCACCGACATGGTCAGGCCTAACGGCCTCGCCTTCTCGCTGGACGAGAGCAAGCTTTATGTCGTCGATACCGGCCGCACGCATGGCGCGCAGAATCCGGCGCATATGCGGGTGTTCAATGTCGGCAAGGGCGGCAAGAAAGTCTCCGGCGAAAAAGTCTTCGCCGACTGCACCGCCGGCCTGTTCGACGGCTTCAGGCTCGACGAGGACGGCCGCATCTGGACCAGTGCCGCCGATGGCATCCATTGCTACGATCCGGACGGCACGCTGATCGGCAAGGTCAAGGTGCCGGAAGTCACCGCCAATTGCGTGTTCGGCGGCAACAAGCTGAATTGCCTCTACATCGCCGGCACCACGTCGCTCTACATGGTGCGGCTGATGGTCAACGGCGCCAAGACATACTGAGAGTTGAACACTGGCGACCGTTCGACGGTTTCATCGAAGCGGGTCGTGAGCACGAACATCCCCGGGAGGACAAGAAATGCCATTCGTCAACATCCGCATCGTCAAGGAAGTGATCGCCGCCGATCCGGCGGGCAAAAAGGCGGATATCGCCAAGAAGGTCACCGCGGCCATCATGGACGCCACCGGGCTGAGCAACGACGATGTCTGGGTGGTTTTTGAAGAGGTCAACGCCCGCGATTGGTACGTGGGGAAGACCGATGTGGAGACGCTGCGAAAGGGGTAGTGCGCGATCTTTCCTTCTCCCCCTTGTTGTGGGAGGTGGATCGGCGCGCAGCGCCGAGACGGTTGAGGGGTGGGTGACGGATTGCCGTCGGTGCCAAGCTGGAACATCCCTCATCCGACCTCGCTTCGCGAGGCCACCACCCTGGGGCGAGCAACGGGTCTCGCCCCGTCCTTCAGACCCACAAGGGGAGAAGGAAGAGAGGCCGCCGCTCAACGCGAGCGGATAAACTCCGCGAAGGCATTCAGTGCATCATGCATCGCCTGCCGGTTCGCCGGCGCCGCCAGGATGCCCGCCACCTCCGGCGGCTTCCTGCCGAGCAGGGCGATCTCCAGCACATCGTCGTAAAGCGCGAACGACATGGTGCGCATGATCTCGGCCAATGCGGCGCGGGCGAACAGCGAGCGCGGCGAGGCGTGTACCAGCATGGCGGGCTTGGCGACGGCGGCATCGCGCGAGACCAGCCAGTCGAGCGCGTTCTTCAGCCCGCCCGGCACGCCATGGGCATATTCCGGACAGGAGACGATCAGGCCGTCGGCTCGACTGACGGCATGGATCAGCTTGGAGGCTTCGAGCGGCGTCCGCTCGCCTTCATCGTCGGGATTGAAGATCGGCAAACGGCCAAGCCCGTCATGGACGGTGACGCGGCAGCCGGACGGCGCTTCGCGCGCCAGTGCGGCGATCAGCGCCGAATTTGTGGAGGCCGCGCGCAGGCTGCCGGAAATGGCAAGGATGTTCAGCAAGGTATGGAATCGGTCCAGACGCGAATCGCGTCCGCAAAAACTACCACATCGTCTTCTTGTATTCCTCGTCGAGCCAGCGGTCGGTCGCCTCGGCGGAATCGGCAACCGCCAGCTGATCGCGCATGATCTGGCCGAGCGTCGGCAGCGTCGCGCGGTCGTACCAGGTTTCCGGCTTCCACAAATCCGAGCGCATGAAGGCTTTTGCGCAGTGCATGTAGGCCGCCTTGACGCTGACCACGACAACGCTTTGCGGCTCCCTGCCGTCGACGGCGAGCCGTTCGCGCAAATTTGCGTCGACGGTGATGCGGGCATCGCCGTTGACGCGCAGCGTCTCGTTCATGCCGGGGATGAGGAAGAGCAGCCCGACCGGGGGATTGACGAGGATGTTTTCCAGCGTGTCGAGCCGGTTGTTGCCGGGCCGGTCGGGAATGGCGATGGTGGTGTCGTCCAGAACGGTGGCAAAGCCCGGTTTGTCGCCCTTCGGCGTCACGTCGGCATTGCCGGCACCGTCGGACGAGCCAATCAGCACGAATGGGCTCTTGCCGATGAAGGAGCGGCAATGGCCGTCAAGTTTTTTCAGCTCCTTTCGGATAGAACCGTCGGTCGGTCGTGGCGTCTTGTAGATCGTCCTCAACTGGTCGCGCGTGGTGACGAATTCCATGGCCCTTTCCCCTTATTTGCAGGCTCTATTTCCCGGCCTTCTCTTCTTTGCCGGTCTTGTCGTCCAGCGAATGGCGCAGGATCAGCGGCATCTGGCTGAAGGTGAACAGAAGCGTGATCGGCATGATGCCCCAGACCTTGAAAGTAACCCAGGCGTCGGTGGAAAAATTGCGCCACACCACCTCATTGACGATGGCCAGGAACAGGAAGAACAGGCCCCAGCGGAAGGTCAGCTTGCGCCAGCCTTCAGCGTCGAGGCTGAAGGCTGAATCGAAGACATAGCCAAGCAGCGACTTGCCGAAATACAGGCCGCCGAGCAGCACCCCGCCGAACAGCGTGTTGACGATGGTCGGCTTCATCTTGATGAAGATGTCGTCCTGCAGATAGAGCGTCAGCGCGCCGAAAATGAAGACGACGACGCCCGACACCATCGGCATGATCGGCAAGGTGCGGGTGAGCAGCCACGAGGCGATCAGCGCGATTGCCGTGGCGGCCATGAACAGGCCGGTGGCGACGAAGATCGGCCCGCCGAACTCGGCCAGAACAGGGAATTTCTGCACCAGCCATCCGCTGCGCGCATTGGCGAAGAAGAACACCATCAACGGACCCAGCTCCAGCACCAGCTTGAGCAGCGGATTGACGCCTTCCTTCTTCTGCTTCTGCGGGTCCGACGGATCGCGTTCGAGAATGGGTGGGTTCATGGAATCTCTTTCTTGCGCATGATCTGATCCAAAAAGTCTGCACCTTTTTGGGACATGCTTGTTAAGCTACTCCAGCGATCGCCCTGGCGAATTCGCTTGCTGAGAAAGGTTCGAGGTCGTCGACCTGTTCGCCGACGCCGATGAAATAGACCGGCAATTTGTGCTTTGCCGCGATCGCCACCAGAATACCGCCGCGCGCCGTGCCGTCCAGCTTGGTCATCACCAGGCCGTTGACGCCGGCGACATTGCGGAAGATCTCGACCTGGTTGAGCGCGTTCTGGCCGGTGGTGGCGTCGACCGTCTGCAGCACGGTGTGCGGCGCTTCCGGATCGAGCTTGCCGAGCACGCGGACGATCTTTTCGAGCTCGGCCATCAGTTCGGTCTTGTTCTGCAGACGGCCGGCGGTGTCGATGATCAGCACGTCGGAGCCGGCCTCTTTCGCCCGCTCGAATGCATCATAGGCAAGGCCGGCGGCATCGGCGCCGAGCTTGGAGGCGATGACCGGCGATTTCGTCCGCTCGCCCCAGATCTTCAGCTGCTCGATGGCTGCCGCGCGGAACGTGTCGCCGGCGGCGAGCATGACCGACAGGCCGCCATCGGTCAGCTTGGCGGCGAGCTTGCCGATGGTGGTGGTCTTGCCGGTGCCGTTGACGCCAACCACCAGGATGACATGCGGCTTGTGCGAGAGGTCGAGCTCCAGCGGCATGGCGACATGGGTCAGCACTTTTTCCACCTCGGCCGCCATGATGGCGCGGACCTCGGTGTCGGAAACGTCCTTGCCGTAGCGGCTGGCGGCCAGCGCGTCGGTAACGCGCAAGGCGGTCTCCATGCCGAGATCGGCGCGGATCAGCACATCCTCCAGGTCCTGCAAAGTCTCTTCGTCCAGCTTGCGCTTGGTGAAGACGCCGGCAATGTTGCCGGTCAGTTCCTTGGACGAGCGGGCAAGCCCGTCCTTCATGCGCTGGAACCAAGAGCG
>NZ_RZRP01000506.1:0-4664 GCF_003997795.1 Mesorhizobium sp. M7A.F.Ca.US.005.03.2.1
GGACCAGACATAGTCGAGCTCCTGCGTGGACTTCGCGCCAAGCACCTCGGCGATCTGCTCGGCGCCGTGCTGGACGCCGTGACAGAGCCCGACAGTGTCGACCTTGCCGTATTCGATCGCCGCCCAGGTGTTCATCGCCATCGGGTTGGCGTAGTTCAGGAATTTGACGTTCGTCTCGGCGACCTCGCGTATGTCCTTGCAGAAATCCAGGATCACCGGAATGTTGCGCTGGCCATAGAGAATGCCGCCAGCGCAGATCGTATCGCCGACGCACTGGTCGATGCCGTATTTCAAGGGAATGCGGATATCGTCGGCGTAGGCTTCGAGGCCGCCGACCCGCACGCAGCTGATGACGTAGCGAGCGCCTTCGAGCGCCTTGCGGCGGTCTGTGGTCGCCGTCACCCTGGTCGGCAACCTGTTCGCCTCGACGATCCTGTCGAGGATCGCCTTGATCATCTGAAGATTGTGCTCGCTGACATCGGTCAGCGCGAATTCGATGTCCTTGAATTCGGGCACGCACAAGATGTCGGTGAACAATTTCTTGGTGAAGCCGACGCTGCCGGCACCGATGATAGCGATTTTGAAACTCATCAGCCGCACCTCATTCCATTTCGAATTGCAGGCAAGGAATGACAATGGAGGCTGTAGCCACATGCCGCGACATGTATGCAGGACAAGCCGGAATCCGGCTCGCCAACCTCCCTGTCCGCTCCTTGACTGCGGATCTCTCTCGCTTTTCGATGGGGATTATGCGCTTATTCGCGAGCGCGACCAGAGAAGGATTATGCTTTCAGGGGTAATTTTGTGCTGCATGATTTGATAGAACACGGACAGTCCATGCGCACGATCTCGCTGCCGCGCGGCCGCCAGCGCCTGCACGCCATGCCGACGAGCACGGGCTACGAAGTGCGCGAGGACGAAATCTACGACTGGGACGGCCGCAAGCGCGGTCAGACACCGTTCACCGTGCTCCAGCACACGATCAGCGGGACTGGCCGGCTGCGCTACGAAAACCGCAACTACCGCTTGCAGAAGAACGACACATTGCTGGTGCTGGTGCCGCACAACCACCGCTACTGGCTGGCTGGAGATGAGCGCTGGGAATATTTCTGGATTTCGATGAACGGCGAGGAAGCGCTGCGCATCCACAAGTCGATCCTCAGCGTCTCGGGTCCTGTATTTCGGCTGCAGCCGGCGACAATCGATCATCTTGCCGATTGCAGCTTGCGCCTGATCAAAGGCGCCGCTTCGCCGGGTGCTGCTTCCGCGATAGCCTACGAGGCTGCGATGGCGCTCTATGACGATGTCTTCGGTTCCCATGCCTTCGCCGAAAAACTAAGCGCCATGCAGCCGGTCATCGATCACATCAACGCCAATCTCGACAAGCCGCTGCCGGTGGCGGACCTGGTCCAGATCAGCGGCCTCAGCCGAGCCCATTTCTCACGCTGTTTCGCCGAGAGCGAAGGCCTGCCTCCGGCCGAGTTCGTGCTGCAGCAGCGCCTGCAACGCGCGGCGAAGCTGCTGACCAAAGCGGATTTTTTGCCGGTGAAGGAAGTCGCCATCCTGTGCGGCTTCGAGGAAGCGAACTATTTTTCAAAGGTCTTCCGCCGCTGCTACGGCATCACACCGAGCCAGTTCCGCACCACAGGCATGTACGCGAATTTGCGGACTCCGGCCAGGCGCGGCGTCAGGGCGTTCGATGACGAGACCTGACGCCGCCACGGTTAAACAGGCAGCCAACTAGGCAGCGCGCAGGCTGCCGCCGTCCAGCCATTCGAGATCGGCTTGCGAAAGCGTGATGTCGAGAGCGCGCAGGCTGTCGTCCAGTTCATCCAACGTGCGTGGCCCGATCAGCGGGATGGAGGGGAAGGGCTGAGCGAGCACATAGGCCAGCGCAATATGGATTGGGCTCTTGCCCAGTCTCGCGGCAAGTTCGATCGCCCGGTCGCGGCGGCCGAAATTCCGCTCGGAGTACCAGACCCGCACCAGCTCCTCATTGTCTTGCTTGTCGCGACCCGCCCGATCGGTGAAGAAGCCGCGCCCCTGGCTCGACCAGGCGAAATTCGGCATCTTCCTGGATGTCAGCCAGGCCTTCCACGCATCCGTGGAGGACGTGACGCAGCCAGCCCAGATCGGCTCCAGCATTTCGGCCAGCGAGAAATTGTTGGACAGCGCACCGGGCTTTTGCTTGCCGGTGCGTTCGGCGTAGGCAATTGCCTCATCCATGCGTTCCATCGTCCAGTTCGAACCGCCGAACGGGCCGCGGATGCGGCCGGCCTTGACCTCGCGATCCATTGCATCGACGAATTCGCCGACCGGCACATCCGGATTGTCGCGGTGCATGAAGTAGACATCGACATGATCGGTCTGCAGGCGTTCGAGCGTCTGGTCGAGCTGCTTGCCGATCACATCAGGATAGCACAGCGGCGAGTGGGCGCCCTTGGCGATGACCACCGATTGCGCGCGCACGCCACGGTTTTTCAACCATTCGCCAAGCAGCTTCTCGGTATAGCCGCCGCCATAGACATAGCCGGTATCGAAGAGATTGCCGCCGGCCTCGAAAAAGGCATCGAGCAGGATCGAACCTGAGGAAAACGTACGGAAATCCTCGAAGCCGAGCGCCACCACCGATGCCGGCTTCGACAGGCCAGGAATGGTGCGCTTGGCGACCGCCGTGCCGCCGGACAGCAGCGGCCGGCCGGAGATGGTGTTGGTGCGTTGCTCGGCCTTCTCGATCCCGTATTCGAGGCCGGCTGCCGCCCGCCATTTGTCCAGCACACGCAAGGTGCCGAGGCTTTCCGCCCACGCCATGCCCGGCCAGGCGAATTCTTGGCCGCCGGCGAGGATCGCCTCGCCGGCTGCGTCGACCTCGAAGGAATAGACATGGCGCTTCTCGTCGACGCTGATGGTCTGGCGCGTACCATCGGAGGCGATGACGTCTATCCGGCCGAGACCGACATCGCGGTTGCCGCCGGCGAACCAGAAGTCCGGCACTTCGATGCGGCCCTTAGTGCCCAGGATGCGCAGGACATTGTCCTGGCTGAGCGAGATGCTGCAGGAGACTTCAGCGACAATGCCACCGGGGAAATGCAGCAGCGCGGAGGCCCATTCGTCGACGCCGGACTGGCCCAGATGGGCGGTGCCGACCACCTTGTCTGGCTCGCTGAAGGGCTTTCCGACGGCCGCACCGGCAATCAGCCGGACCATCGAGACGGGATAGCCGCCGACATCGAGAATACCGCCGCCGGCGAGATCGTTGGCATAGAGCCGGTGCTGCGGCATGAAGCCCGGCATGGCGAAACCGAAGCTCGACTTGATCATCCTGATCTCGCCTATGACGCCGGACCTGATCAGCTCCACCAGCTTCTTGGTCTGCGGGTGCAACCGGTACATGAAGGCTTCGCCGAGGAATGTGCCGGCCTTGCGCGCGGCATGCATCATGGCGTCGGCCTCGAAGGCGGTCAGCGCCAGCGGCTTTTCGCACAGCACATGCTTTCCGGCCTCGGCCGCCTTGATCGCCCATTGCGCATGGCCTGGATGCGGTATCGAAATGTAGACGGCGTCGATGTCGGGGTCGGCGAGCAGCGCGTCGTAGCCGTCGAGGATACGGGCACCGGGAAAACGCTCGGCAAGCCCCGGCTTGGCGGGATTGCGTGCGCCGATGGCGACCAGCTTGCCGGTGTCCGAAGCGGCCACGCCACCGGCAAAGGACTGGGCGATGCTGCCCGGGCCGAGAATGCCCCAGCGAATGGGCGTGGTTGCGGTCATTGTCATTCTCCTTGAAGGCTGGAAAGGGCTGGCGGTCAGCGCAGCCGCAGTCCTTTTTCGTCGAACAGGTAGGATTTGCGGATGGAAACGGTGATCGCGGACGTGTCAGGGACCTTTGCCGCGTCGCGCTGGATCACCACGTCGTCCCCGTTGGCCGTTCTGGCATAGAGGAAACTTGTGCCGCCCAGGTGCTCGATCACGTCGATGGCAACCACAAGGTCGGCGTCGCCTTCTCCGGCATTGCCGAAATGTTCAGGCCGCACACCGACAATGACCTTGCTGCCGATTTTTGGGCCGCCGATTTCGGGCGCAGTGCCAGTCAGCGGTTGCGTGATGCGGGTCTTCTCCTGGCCCGCCAGTTCGACCACGACGCCAGGTGCATCGTGCCCGACAACCCGGCCTTTGATGAAATTCATCTTCGGCGAGCCGACAAAGCCGGCGACGAACTGATTGTCGGGGTTGTCGTAGAGATCGAGTGGCCGGCCGATCTGCTCGATATGGCCGGCGCGCATCACGACGATCCTGTCGGCGAGCGTCATCGCCTCGGTCTGGTCGTGGGTGACATAGATCATTGTCGTGCCCAGTTCCTTATGGAGCCGGGAGATCTCGACGCGCATCTGGACGCGCAATTCGGCGTCGAGATTGGAGAGCGGCTCATCGAACAGGAACACCTGCGGTTCGCGCACGATGGCGCGGCCGATGGCGACGCGCTGGCGCTGACCGCCTGAGAGTTTTTTCGGGCGTCTGTCCATCAGTTCGCTGATGCGCAGGATCTCGGCCGCCAGCTTCACCCGCCGTTCGGTGTCGGCTTTTGGATTGCCGGTCATGCGCAGGCCGAAAGAGAGGTTCTGTTCGACGCTCATATGCGGATACAGCGCGTAGGACGGGAACGCCAT
>NZ_RZRP01000507.1:0-4657 GCF_003997795.1 Mesorhizobium sp. M7A.F.Ca.US.005.03.2.1
TATCGCGACCTTGCCGGGCAGTTGACCAGTCCAGGCGAACTGGCGCTGCTCGCTGTCCTTGCCGAAAAGCAAGGGAACCATTTTATGGCGCTGAAAATCGGCAAGATCGCCGGGGCACGCGGCATCGATGTCGGCGCATTGTCGCATCCGCTCGGCGTCATTCCCGATTCGGCTGACATTTCCGGCTCGGGCAAGGCGCTGGCCTATGCGATCGCCCGCCAGGAAAGCGAATTCAACATCGGCGCCGTGTCCAGCGCCGGCGCGCGCGGGCTGCTGCAGCTGATGCCGGGAACCGCAAGGCAATTGGCGAAGAAGGCCGGGCTGCAGTTTTCGCAAATACGGCTGACCACCGATGCCGGCTACAACGCGACGCTTGGTTCGGCCTTCCTCGGCGAACAGCTCGACCGCTTCAACGGCTCTTACGTGCTGACCTTCGCCGGCTACAATGCTGGCCCCAACCGGGCCAGCCAGTGGGTGGCCAGATATGGCGACCCGCGCGGCAAGGACATCGACGCGGTCGTCGACTGGATCGAGCGGATTCCCTACACAGAAACAAGAAGTTACGTTCAGCGCGTGATGGAGAATTACGAGGTCTACAAGATGCGTATTTCCGGCAAATACGACATTGTCGGGGATCTGGTGAACGGGCGGAGTTGAGCCTTTCTGTCCTTCTCCACTTGTGGGAGAAGGCAAAAGCGCCTTTTATTGACCATCCCTGCCCTCGCCTGTAGCTGTCCAGATTGATACAGCGAGGTCGCACATTCCGATGGCAAGCGAGCAGCTTTTTTCCGACTTCTTCTACAGCGCACCGGACGGGTTAAAACTCCATGCGCGCGTCTATGGCGAGGCCAATTCCGGACCCTGGCCGGTTGTCTGCCTGCCTGGCCTGACCCGCAATGCCAGGGATTTTCACGAGCTGGCGCTCTATCTGTCGACGCATGCGGCAACTCCACGAAAGGTCATCGCCTTCGACTACCGCGGGCGCGGGCAGTCGGCTTATGATCCCGACGTCAAAAATTACAATGTCGGCGTGGAGGCCGGCGACATTCTCGCCGGGCTGGCGGCGCTGAACATCGGAGAAGCGGCCTTCATCGGCACCTCGCGCGGGGGATTGATCATCCATGTGCTCGGGACGATGCGGCCATCCGTCCTGAAAGCCATTGTTTTCAACGACATCGGACCGGTGATCGAGACGGCCGGACTTGCCCATATCCAGTCTTATCTCGAGCGCGACCCGGCACCGAAAACCCGCACACAGGCGGCGGCCGCCCAGCGCAGCGTGCATGGCGAAGACTTCCCCGCTCTTGCCGGCGCCGATTGGGATCGGATGGTATGGGCTCTCTACCGCGAAACGGATGGTGGGCTGGTGCCGGATTTCGATCCGAAGCTGGTGGATACCGTTGCCAGTCTCGATCTGACGCAGAAGCTGCCTGATCTATGGCCGCAATTCGAGGCGTTGGCCGCCATCCCGTTGCTCGCCATACGTGGTGCCAATTCGAGATTGCTGTCGATAGACACGCTCAAGCAGATGAAAGAGCGCCATTTCATGATGGAGACGATCACCGTCGAGGGCCAGGGCCATGCGCCGTTCCTCGAGACCGGCAGCCTACCGGGCGACATAGGCGCTTTTCTCGATCAGGCCGAGCGGAAGAATATCCTGAAGTAAATCCCATGACCGAACATGGTCACGGGATAGCTATGATAGTATAGGCAAGTTTCTTCAGCCTACTTGGCTTTTGAACTTTTCCGAGTCGCTTTCGGCGACTCCTTAGCGGCGGCGGCTGCCTCGTCCCTCTTTTTCCGCTCTGCCGTCGGCGACGAAGGCGTCGTCACCGGCGAAGAAAACATGGAGCCTTCAGCGCAATTACCGCCCGGCTGAGTCGATCGAGGCGTTTCCAGCACGATGACACAGCCATCGAGATCGTTGGTGGCCAGATGCGCGTAGCGCATCGTCATCGACAGCGTTTGGTGGCCGAGCCACATCTGCACGCGCCTGATGTCGATGCCGCCCTGGACCAGACGCGAGGCGCAGGTATGGCGCAGTATATGCGGCACCACCTGATCGTCGGCACCGAGGCCGACTTCGGCCTTCGCGTCGTTCCAGATGGCACGGAACTGTGCCTGGCTGAGCTTGGTGAACGGTCCTTTGGGCCGGCGGCCCTCAGTGGGAGGCAGCTTGATGACCTCTTTGACCCGCTCGGTCATCGGAATGGTGCGGCTGCGGCCGGATTTGGTGATCCAGAAGGAGACGCGATGCTCCTGGATATCGTTCCAGATCAGCCCAAGCGCCTCGCCGAGACGGCATCCGGTGTCGACCAGGAAAACGGAAAGCCTGTAGGCATCCTCGCTGCGGCTCTTGATGGCGGCGAACAGGCGCGCCTCTTCGTCCCTTTCGAGGAACCGAATCCGACCCGCCCGCTCCTTCTGGCGGCGGAACTCGGGCAGGCTGTGGATATCTCCCATCTTGTGAGCCTTGCGCAGCAGTTTGCTGAGGGCAGCCATCTTTCGATTGATGGTTGCGTTGCTGTTGCCGCGCTGGCGCAAGGTGCCGATAAGGTTGTCGAGGGTACTTTGGTCAAAGGCGCTGAAACGCTCCCCAAGGAGGATCTCGTCTATTTCGCCGATGAAAGAGCTGACATTATACTTATGCCGCCCATCATCCCATAATATG
Organism: Mesorhizobium sp. M7A.F.Ca.US.005.03.2.1; assembly: GCF_003997795.1. Taxonomy (NCBI): domain Bacteria; kingdom Pseudomonadati; phylum Pseudomonadota; class Alphaproteobacteria; order Hyphomicrobiales; family Phyllobacteriaceae; genus Mesorhizobium; species Mesorhizobium sp. M7A.F.Ca.US.005.03.2.1. The sequence continues at coordinate 2,672 of NZ_RZRP01000507.1, forward strand.
TCACGATATGCTGAAAAAAGATCTCTGACCCGATGCGACTTTACTTCTCTAATCTTGTTATAGATGTATCGAATCTTCGGACTTTGAGAAGAAAACATCGAAAAATGATCAGAGGACTCGCCCTCTTGAATCGCTTCGTTCGTCATCATTTGCCACACCCCCGAGTGGGATAGGTCAGCCCTACCCGCTTGGAAGCGTCCTTTCAAGAGATTTTAATCACGCGGTTGTGATTTCCATCCGCCCATCAGCAGATCCCACGAAACCACTCCACGGATTTATTCAGCTACCGTTACCCCCATCCTTCTGTTTGCCTTGATCCAGTCGCGAAACGAAAACAGCCCGGGCGCTTGCACGCCCGGGCTGAATTTCACCTGTAAGGAACCAGCCCTTAGAACGAGCGCTGGAAGCGGAGAATGCCGCCGATGTTGCTCTTCTTGTCAGCGCCGAACCAACCCTTGTTAAGGTCGTCACTGCCGACGTTCTGGTAGTCGACTTCGGCCGTGACCGTGAAGCCCGGAACGACGTCATAAGCGACGTTCGCCGCAATGCCGAGGTTCTTCCAGTCATCATACGAGACCTGAGCGTTGAACGAGGTCTTCTCGTTGAACTTGTAGGTGCCACCGCCCCACACCGCCCAGTTGCCGCCCCACTGCTTGTACATGCCGCGACCGCCAGCTCCGACCAGCGGATCATCGCCGAGGTTGTCGTCGGAGCCGTAGCCACCCATGACCCACAGCGACAGTTCGTTGGAGACGTTCACGTCCAGGCGAACCTTGCCGGCAACTTCTTCGTAGTTGCTGTCATACGAGACAACGCCGGTGATGGCGCCCCAGCCCTGCGTCCACTTCACGCCGCCGACAACATGCGGAACATAGCTGTCGATCGAGTAGTCGCCATAACCTTCTTCCAGCGAGACCACTGCCGAGAAGCCATTGCCGGCGTCGAAGTAGTACTGGATGACATTGGTGTCGAAGCCGCCGTAGGGAACGATCGTATCCTGGATGACGTTGCCGGCATAGCCGATGAACGTATCGAAGGCCGATTCGTCTTTACCGACGCGCAAGCCGCCGAGCTGGATCCAGGCGAAATTCAGCGTGGTACCCTTGTTGTGAGCCTGCCAGTCGCCGGCAAACTCATCGGTGTAGTCGCCGGTGTTGTTGCCGAAGTTGAAGCGGGTTTCGGTGTAGGTCTTCAACGTGCCGAGTTCGGTCTCCTGGCCGGTCCAGGTCTTCAGCGTGAAGCGAGCCTGCTTGTAGTAGGTGTCGTGCTCGTCGTCGTTCATACGGTCCGGAACGTTGTTGACGCCATCGTTGGTGCCGTGATCGCCCACGCCGATATCGTAACGGACATAGCCGCCGATGCGCAGGCAGGTCTCGGTGCCGGGGATGTAGAAGTAGCCAGCGCCGTAGACGTCGCAAATCTTGACGTATTCAGCGGGTTCCGGCTCGGCGACGACGACGGCGTCGGCGGCGCGCGCACCGGAAACTGCGATCAGGGCCGCAGCGGAGCCGAGGAGAAGGCTCTTGATGTTCATTTTCTGACCTCCAGTCAGAATCGGATGAAACAGCGGCTTGCGGAGAGTCAGGCGACGCCACAGGAACGGCGCTTCCTTCGACTATCAATTTGTTATTGTTAGGAGATTTGTCCTGCGAAGCGCGCAGCGCGAAGCAGGATGGCGGAGAGGATGGGATTCGAACCCACGAGAAGCTTTTGACCTCTACTCCCTTAGCAGGGGAGCGCCTTCGACCACTCGGCCACCTCTCCGTTGCGCCGCTGGATAAAGAAAAGCGCTGGCACAATCAACAAGCCCGCATCATTATCTGAAAAAATAAGAAGGCGCCGAACCGCGATCTTCCATGCATGTGGCGGTTCTGCGGTTGTTTCCTGGCTAGCGACTCGGGAACTCGCCATGATTCCGTCGGTCCATCGCCGGATTCGGCGGCAAACAAGGGGTTGCGGCGGGCCTGATGGTTAACGAGAGCTTTC
>NZ_RZRP01000508.1:0-4655 GCF_003997795.1 Mesorhizobium sp. M7A.F.Ca.US.005.03.2.1
GCCATCAGGAGCAAACCGGCCGAGATCATGGCCGGCATTGCCTTGACGAGAAAGCTCGCGATCGGGCGCGAAGCGACTGATGATGAGACCACGGGAGATAACCTTTGACGGCCGCGAGAGCGGCGCGGCTTCAGACGGCCGACGGGCTGTTGGCCGAGACCGTGACGTCGAGGGTTACGTGGCCAGCGCCCGGTCCGAAACGGCAGAAAGCCTCGTCCAGCGCCGAAAAGATCGCACCGGCGTCACCGCGCAGTTTCGTGCAGAAATGCTTGGAGCGCTCATAGACGCCGGACTGCTTGAGAAAGTCTATGCAGCCGTAGATCTCGTCCATGTGGTCGTCTGTGCCCATCACATAGAGCGAGAACTGCGCCGCCGCCGGCTGGCCGGTGGCAGCAGCATTGCGCACCGCCGCGACGGCCGCATCTTTACGCGGGCCGAGTGGCCCGACGGGCCTGCCAAACGCATCGGAGCGGCAGATCGGATCATCCGGCTCGCCCGGGCAGCCGCGCGAGATGGTGGCCGACAACACGCAATGTTTGCCGCTGCGTGCCGCCGCCACGAAGAGGTCGCGCATGGCAGGAAACAGCACTTCGGGCGGCCCGACCAGCAAGGTCGAGATGTCGTCGGTCTCGATCCTGAGTTTGTCGCGCCAGGGATCGAGCGCACCGAGCGCGCCAAGGATGACACCGACGAAATCGTCGGTCATGGGATATAGGGAAATCTGTGCGCCTGAAAACATCGCCCGCCTCGCTCCGCTGGTATTACCCAGATCAGCTTCTAGGGTCTGTGGGCTTGCCGCCCCCGTCTCAGCCCCGACCGTACGGAGCACCCCTGTGGATGTGCGCCTTAAAGCATCATTCGAGTTGAAGGAAAAGCCGTTTTTTTATCGCACTGCGCCAAAAGCATTGCGCCAGGGCGGGAGCGGTTGGCTCTGCCGGCGCGAGAATTTATCGGGAACCTTCACCAGGCCGCGAGGTTGTCCCACCAGTCGCTACGCGACGAGTTCACAGACAATGGAGACAAACCATGTTCATGAAAATCCTCGCAGCTTCGGCGCTCACCATTGGCCTGGCGACATCGGCCATGGCGCAGAGCAATGGCACAAGCGGCACCGACGGATCCGGCGGCAGCGGCAAGTCGGTCACCGTCGACCCAAATACGCCGGCTTCGCCGAACACGGTAGACCCCGGCACGACCAACAGTACGACGGTAGCACCGGGCGCCACGAATTCAAACGCGGATGAAAATTGCCCTGCCCATCCGCAGGGCGCACAGCCCGATGCCAGTGGTACGTCGCCGGGCACCACCGCGCCGACAGTTAACGACAACCATTGCGGCAAGTAGGAATTGCAATGAAAAGAAGCCGCGGAGCGAGCGCTCCGCGGCTTCTCAAATCCTGTCGTATCAGTGTATCTACGGCACCGCTTTTTCCCGAACCGGCAGCTTCCACCCCGGCCTGACGAAGTGGCAGGTGTATCCGTTGGGATATTTCTCCAGATAGTCCTGATGCTCGGGCTCGGCTTCCCAGAAGGGGCCAACGGGTGCGACTTCGGTGACGACCTTGCCCGGCCACAGGCCCGAGGCATCGACATCGGCGATCGTGTCCTCGGCGATGCGCTTCTGTTCGTCGCTGGTGTAGTAGATAGCCGAGCGATAGCTCATCCCGACATCGTTGCCCTGACGGTTGCGGGTCGTCGGATCGTGGATCTGGAAGAAGCGTTCCAGCAGCGTGCGATAGCTTATGATGGCCGGATCGAAATTGATCTCGATGGCTTCGGCATGGCTGCCGTGGTCGCGGTAGGTGGCGTTGGGCACGTCGCCGCCGCTGTAGCCAACACGGGTGGAAATGACGCCGGGATAGCGCCGTATCAAATCCTGCATACCCCAGAAGCAGCCACCGGCAAGGACTGCGCGTTCGGTCGAAGTCGCCATATCACGTCTCCTCAAAGGCAAGTTTGTCTGGACATAGATGGGCATTGTCACCTGCTTCGTCCAGCGGACCGGCGGATCTGCTTCAGTTGCTCGGTCGGGCGAGGCCGTCGATAGCACCCGGCAACTGCCGCGCGCCAGGCGGAATGGCGGCGAAGCTGATCGCCACCGGCGGCGCCTTGAGCGACCAGTCGAAAAGAACGGTTTTGACCGGGATGTCGCCCACCCACGCCTGCAGATAAGATGGCACATCGCGCCCGGGCCAGACCAGCAATATGCCATGCTCGCGCAGCCGCTCCTTGGTGATCCAGGGGGCGTACTGCATGTTCAGTTCGGTGAAGATCGACGGCTTGTCATAGGCATTGAGGCCCGCCAGCGGCGCAATAAGGGCATGGCCGCCGACGATGTCGAGCCGATCGGGCGTCGCAGCGTGCCAGACAGCCTCTGCCTCATCCGAGATCTTTTGCGCCGGCCAGCAGACGGCGTCCATGCGCCCACGCAGATTGCATTTCGTCCAGCGGATGCCCGCATAGGCACCGGATATGCCGACAATGGAGATGAGCGCGCAGATCGCCAGCTTTCGCATCTCGATGGCGCCGAGGCGATGGCCCAGCAAGGCGAGCGCCACAACGCCAGCAAGATTGTACATCGGCGCGCCCCAGGCCTCGCCGGCGCCGGTGAACAGGGACGCCACCATGACGAGGATCGCCGGGCCAACCCCCATCCACAAGAGATAGACCAGCGTGCCGCGCCCGACGGGCTTTTGCGGCGCGGGCGAGCGCCGCAGCAGCCCTGATATCGCCAGCACCAGAAGAAAGCCGCCGAGCCCGGCCATCTGGACGCCGATATAATAAAAGCGGGAGCGATGGGCCACCACCCACTGATCGCGCCAGGCGGCATAGGTCAGCGGCAGGAAATCGACGCGGCAGAGTTCGGCGGCCAGTGGAGCGGCGACAGCGCCGAAAACCGCGAGCCCGAGCCATGGCCAGGGCGTGGCGAGCCGACTGCGTGCGCGTGTGTCCGACAGCAGCCAGATCGCCCCGAAAAGCAATAATAGGCCGGTGGAAAGCTTGGCATAGAGCCCGACGCTCGACACCAGCCCGAGCGCCAGCCACCAGCCCGGCCCACCACCACGGCCCGCACGCCACAACAGCCAGCAGATAGCGGCCCAGAAGGGCATCTGCGCGTAGTCATGATTGAACTGTGGGGTCGGCCAGCCGAAGAAATAGAGCGACGGCATCAGAAGCACGGCGGCCAGCGCGCGGGTTCGCCCGAGCATGTCGCGGGCCAGCAGATAGACTAGCACGAAAGTGGCCGAGATCGTTAGCTGAGCCACGAGATATTGCGGCCAGCGGAACGATCCGGTCAGAAGATGGCTGATCTCGAGCAGCCAGCCGGGAAGCTGTGGATGCTTGTAGGTCAACAGCACCCATTCGCGGCCCCACATGAAGCCTTCGACGACATCGTTGGGCGGTGACACGTCGACAAGCGCGGGCGCCACGGTCCAGCACAGGATCTGTGTCAGGCATAAAAGCGCTAGGCCGGCTTCTGGATAGCGCGTCAGCCCCTGCCAGATCGACGACTGCCGCCAGTCGCCTGGAACAGAACTGCCGACCGGCAGCCAACCGTTCATGGGTTCGTCGATTCGCGTCATGCGGTGGATAAATCACACCGGACGGTTTTTGGAACAGCCCAGAACTCGAAGCTTACGAAAATGTATACTTGGGTGACCATGGCAAAACCAAGATTGAGGCAGAGTTTCGCGCCACCATGCCGCCTCTCTCATCATCACATGCCAGCAGGACAACAATGGAACACGCCGTCCCGGAGCGCCCTGAACATGCCGGGCACGGCGCATCGGGCGTGATCGCGGCAGGCGTCGCCTACGCCTGACCGGTTCCCGTCCCCAAAAAAGCATCCAGGATTTGATAAATGCGCCACCACCATGCCATCATCCACTACCGTGCGCTCGATTTCTGGATGGCCCGTGCGGCCGTTCTCGTGATCATCTGCCTGCAGCTTCTGGTCATCAACAATCTCTCATTCGGGCCGCGCTGGCTAGCGCCCGCACTGGAGGCCGCTCTGCTGCTGCCCTTGTCGGTGGCCACCGCCTGGACACAGGCCGCCACCCGCAAGGCGGTCGAGGACCACGAGTGGCATGCGATCGGCCAGTTTCGGGTCATGATCCGCAGAACAGCCCTGACCATGACCGCCATCATCAGCATCATGAACTGCGGTTCGCTGGTCCTGCTGGTGCGTGCCTTGCTGGAGGGCCATGGCGGCAACAGCGGCACGACGCTGCTGATCGACGCACTCAACATCTGGGTCACCAACGTCATCGTCTTTGCCTTGTGGTTCTGGAGCACCGACCGCGGCGGCCCGCCGACCTGCGGCCTCGTCAAGCTTGCGCAGGCCGATTTCCTGTTCGCGCAGATGACGTTGAACGACCGTGACCTCCGAGATTGGCTGCCCGGTTTCGTCGATTATTTCTTCCTCGCCTTCACCAATGCGACAGCGTTTTCGCCCACCGATACCTTGCCCCTTTCCCAGCGCGCCAAGCTGCTGATGATGGCCGAGGCCATGATCTCGCTGCTGACCATCGCGCTGGTCGCGGCACGCGCGGTCAACATCCTCGCTTGATCGGCCCGACACGCGAAATAGCCCGCCCGGCGCACCGGAACGGGCTATTTTGGGTTGCCTTCGACAGTTGAAATGCAGCGCCGGAC
>NZ_RZRP01000509.1:0-4648 GCF_003997795.1 Mesorhizobium sp. M7A.F.Ca.US.005.03.2.1
GAGGATATGTCGCGGCCGCGCCGGTCCAGCTGCCGAGTTTTTCGAGCGCATGCACGACATTGGCGTGCGGCAAGGTGCGGCCGGTATTTTCGCCGCGCGAAACCGGCACCTCGACCACGCCCTTGGCATAGCGCACCAGCCAGACATCGGCGTGGCCGCCAGGTGCGGCGCCGGCGCCGATGCTGATCTTGCCGCCATCGAGTGACAATGCCGGGCCGCTTGTCCGGCCGCTCGCCGCAATCAGCTTTTCGATTTCGCCGGGTGCGGCACCGACGACATCGGCATGGCCGTTGACCACCACTTGCGGCGTGAACGGCCCGTCATGACCGAGCGCCGGCTCATAACTGACCTGGCGCCGGGTGAATTCCTGTTTTCCGAAGATATCCTTCCAGCCGAGATAGTCCCAGTAGGTGACGTTGAACGACAGCGCCAGCACGCCGGGCTGGTCCTTGACCTTGATCAGATTGGCATTGGCCGGCGGGCAGGACGAGCAGCCCTGGCTGGTGAACAGCTCGACCACGCTGAGCGGCTGGGCCGCCGCCGCACCGAGCGACGCTGCCAGCGCAATCGCCGAGAGGCTGGACACTTTGATGAACGTACAGGATCGCGACATCGGCTTGCTCCGTGGGCGGCGGCGCCTGGAAGCACCGCAGATATCCCCACTTCGCCGCTGTCGGCGCCTTCGTTACAGCGCTCACCGGTTTGTGATCGGGCCGCAGGCGTTCTTCCCTTCTCCCCCTGTGGGAGAAGGTGTCGCCGCAGGCGACGGATGAGGGGTGTTCCAGGGAAAGCCAACGTCTCACTCCGCTGGAACACCCCTCATCCGTCTCGGCGCTACGCGCCGATCCACCTTCTCCCACAGGGGGAGAAGGGAAGAACGCGCCCCTACCGCCAAGGCTGTAGGCTGGTATCCCGTACATAGGCGATGATGGTATCGCAAACGGCGTTCATGTCTTTCAGAACGTCATCGTTCCAAAAGCGCAAAATGCGAAAGCCTTTCTCTTCCAGGTGAGTTTTGCGGACGCGGTCAGACTCCAACTCCGCATGCTGGCTGCCATCGATCTCGACGACCAAGCGTGCTTCGAAGCAGACGAAATCAGCAATGTACTTTCCAATGGGAACCTGGCGCCGAAATTTTATCCGGTCGAGCCTGCGGTCGCGCAGTTCATGCCACAGCCGGTCTTCCGCTTCCGTCATTACACACCGGAGCGAACGGGCGAAGCTTCGTTTGGCTGGCGGGACAGGTTGATGCGGCATGGCTTAGATTAGCCGGCTATTGCGCTCCGTCCAGCACCCCTCATCCGTCTCGGCGCTACGCGCCGATCCACCTTCTCCCGCAAGGGGAGAAGGCAAGAGGAGCAGCATCTACTGCGTCAGCAGTGTGTCGGACGGTCGCTTGTTGAAGTCGCACTTGCCCATCACGCTGTAGAAGAAGTCGGCGTTCGTAACGTCTGGCAGTGGAGGATTGTTGCCGCCGTCTTCCCATGCCTGATCGCTGGTCTCGCTGCAGGGCACCACGGCGAAGATGTCGACGACCGTGTTGCTGGCAACCTCGACGGGGAGGTATTTGGAAGGGTTCAGGGCCTTTTGTGCCGCGGTGCTGTACCCGGCGCCGAGGTAGAGCCGGTTCGACGTGTCTGTATTGTTCGACCTGAGCGGGTTGACCGGCCCGGACGGCACATCCATCTGCAGATAGAGCTTGTCCATCGTGCTCACGTTGATTGTTGCGCCACTGCTGTTTCCGGCGGAATTCGTGGTCGCGCACGTCGTCTTGAAATAGACGGTGGAGCCGTTCGTTTTTCCGCTTTTTGCCACCGCGGTGCTTTTGTAAACTCCCGCAGTGGCCGTGAAATCGGTTGTTGATCCTACTGTCGTGCACAGTTGGGTCTGAACCAGCGTATCGGTTGGTCCCGTGGTAATAGTTGTCGTCCCGTAACCTTTCGGCTCGGCAGCGGTATAGGTCTTACCACCGCTCGTATAGGAATAACTATACGCTTTGTAGTTATAGTTGGCCTTCATCATGGCCGTCGGCGTGGTCGTGGAGGTCCAACCGTAGGGAAGGCCGTACAGAGTCATGGTCTTGTTCCAGTAGCCCGAAACGTGATCGACATTGAACGTAGCTTCGACCAGCGCCGGCGTCTTGCTCACCGCCGACGCGACGCCGACCGTTACCGTGGGAATCCTGGCGATCTGCATGAACACGGTCGGCATGGCGAAACTTGCCGAGGCCTGCGCGGTGGCGGTGCCGTTGGCGCTGACGTCGAAGCTGTTCAGCGTCGCGGTGCCCTGTCCACCATTGGCCACGTAGGAAGCCTGCATCGCCACCTGGCGCTGCGGCTTCGTCGAGGCCGTATCCATCGTGGTGATCGACAGGATCGCGGCGTCGAGTGCCGCCTGCTCGGTCGACCTGGTCTGGACAGCGGAGGTGTAGTCGACGGAAAAGCCGATCGCCGTGATCAACGGTATCATGGCAAGAATGAGTATCGGTGCGAACGAGCCGCTCCGCGACTCGATAAAACTGCCTGCAAGCCCCCGCATGCCTTCGTCCTTACATCAGATATTTCCCTCCGCTAACATCCCGTTCGCAAATTATGCTCTAACGGGCTTGGTTAAAATTTATAGATTTTTCGCGAAAAGCGCGAAAAAAGCGACAGGCGCCCGTGCTGCCTGCTCCGGCAAAGGCGCACAGCTTGCTCGGGCAAGCCACCCCTGCTAAACGCGCGCCATGAGCACGCCCCTCGACCACATCCGCAATTTCTCCATCGTCGCCCATATCGACCATGGCAAATCCACGCTTGCCGACAGGCTGATCCAGCTGACCGGCGGGCTGGAGCTGCGCGACATGAAGGAGCAGGTGCTGGACTCGATGGACATCGAGCGCGAGCGCGGCATCACCATCAAGGCGCAGACGGTGCGGCTGAAGTACCGCGCCAACAATGGCGAGGACTATATCCTCAATTTGATCGATACGCCCGGCCATGTCGACTTCGCCTATGAAGTGTCGCGGTCGCTGGCCGCCTGCGAGGGCTCGCTGCTGGTCGTCGATGCCTCCCAGGGCGTCGAGGCGCAGACGCTGGCCAATGTCTACCAGGCGATCGACAACAACCACGAGATCGTCGTGGTGCTGAACAAGGTCGACCTGCCGGCCGCCGAGCCCGAGCGCATCCGCGAGCAGGTCGAGGAGGTGATCGGCATCGACGCCTCCAACGCCGTGCTGATCTCGGCCAAGACCGGCCTTGGCATTCCGGACGTCCTGGAGGCCATCGTCCACCAATTGCCGCCGCCGCGCGAAGGCGACGCCACGGCGCCCCTGAAGGCGATGCTGGTCGACTCCTGGTACGACGCCTATCTCGGCGTCATCGTGCTGGTGCGCGTCATCGACGGCGTGCTGAAGAAGGGCCAGACCATCCGCATGATGGGCACCGGCGCCAAATATCTGGTCGAGCGCACCGGCGTGTTCACGCCGGCGCGCATCAATGTCGACGAGCTCGGCCCCGGCGAGTTCGGCTTCTTCACCGGCTCGATCAAGGAAGTGGCCGACACCCGCGTCGGCGACACCATCACCGAGGACAAGCGCGCCACTGCCAAGGCGCTGCCCGGCTTCAAGCCGGCGCAGCCGGTGGTGTTCTGCGGCCTGTTCCCGGTCGACGCCGCCGATTTCGAGGATCTGCGCGCCGCGGTCGGCAAATTGCGCCTCAACGACGCCAGCTTCTCCTTTGAGATGGAGACCAGCGCAGCGCTCGGCTTCGGCTATCGCTGCGGCTTCCTTGGCCTCTTACATCTCGAAATCATCCAGGAGCGGCTGGAGCGCGAGTTCAACCTCGACCTGATCGCCACGGCACCGAGCGTCGTTTATCGGCTGGCTCTGACCGACGGCTCGATGAAGGAACTGCACAACCCGGCCGACATGCCCGACGTGGTGAAGATCTCGGCGATCGAGGAGCCGTGGATCCGCGCCACCATATTGACCCCCGACGACTATCTCGGCGGTATCCTGAAGCTCTGCCAGGACCGGCGCGGCATCCAGGCCGACCTGTCCTATGTCGGCAAGCGCGCCATGCTGATCTACGACCTGCCGCTCAACGAGGTCGTCTTCGATTTCTACGACCGGCTGAAGTCGATCTCCAAGGGCTACGCCTCCTTCGACTATCACCTGACCGACTACCGCGAGGGCGACCTGGTGAAGATGTCGATCCTGGTCAATGAGGAGCCGGTCGATGCGCTTTCCATGCTGGTGCACCGCACGGCGGCGGAAAAGCGCGGCCGGCAGATGTGCGAGAAGCTGAAGGAGCTGATCCCGAACCACCTGTTCAAGATCCCGATCCAGGCCGCGATCGGCGGCAAGGTCATCGCCCGGGAAACCATCTCGGCGCTGCGCAAGGACGTCACCGCCAAATGCTACGGCGGCGACGTCTCGCGCAAACGCAAGCTGCTGGATAAGCAGAAAGAAGGCAAGAAGCGGATGCGGCAGTTCGGCAAGGTCGATATTCCGCAGGAGGCGTTTATCCAGGCGCTGAAGATGGGCGATTGAGAAGCCGGTTGGTGCGCGCAGCGCGCCAAGTCATCGATCCGGTGGATCGATGGCAGGCTTCGAAAGCGGGGGAGCTGCCGGAGGCAGCGGGCCCCCCGCCAGCGCGGCGCTGACGCT
>NZ_RZRP01000050.1:0-15737 GCF_003997795.1 Mesorhizobium sp. M7A.F.Ca.US.005.03.2.1
CTGATCGACGGCGTCGGCGCGCAGCACCACCGTGTAGCCGATGATATCGCCGGACCGTTCGAGCCGCTCCATACGTGCCCTGACCGTGGCGCGCGAGACACCTAGATCGATGGCGAGATCCGACACGCTGCGGCGCGCATCATGCCGCAGCAAGGTCACTAGCCGTTCGTCCAGTGCATCCATCGGAGTTACCACTTTGATCAGTTTTGCTGCCATTACGATAGACAATGCTTCTCGAATTGCCAATTCTGCCTGTTCATATCGCCGGCTCGCCATGATCTTCTCGCGGTCATTCGAACTTGGGCCATGGGAAAAACAATGCGTTGCAAAATCGTCGGGGCGCCGGTGCAGGACGGCGCTGGCAGAATGGGATGCGAAATGGGGCCGAGTGCCCTGAGGACGGCCGGGCTTTCTGAGGTGCTGTCCGGCCTCGGCCACGCTGTCGAGGATATGGGCGCCATCCAAGCAATTCCAGCGAGACGCATTTCGCACGGCAACCTGGCGCTGAAGGCCCTGCCTGAGATATCGGCCTGGACGTCCGCCATTGCCGCGGCCGCATACGCGGCGAGCGAGGACGCCATGCCGATCTTTCTCGGCGGCGACCATTCGATCTCGGCCGGGACCTTATCGGGCCTCGCCCGCCGAGCCGCAGAAGCCAGCCGCCCGCTGTTTGTGCTCTGGCTCGACGCGCATCCGGACTTCCACACGCTCGACACCACCGCCAGCGGCAATCTGCATGGTGTTCCACTCGCCTACGCCAGTGGCCAGCCGGGTTTCGGTGGCTATTTTCCGGATCTGCCGGCAGCGGTCGATCCCAAGCGCGTCTGCACCATGGGCCTGCGCAGTGTCGACCCGGCCGAGCGCAGCGCGCTCAACCAGGCGGGCGTGACCGTGCACGACATGCGCGCGATCGACGAACATGGCATAGCGCCGCTGCTGCGCGCCTTCCTGGCGCGTGTATCGGCGGAGGACGGGCTGCTGCATGTCAGTCTCGACGTCGACTTCCTCGACCCGTCGATCGCGCCCGCGGTCGGCACCACGGTTCCCGGCGGCGCGACGTTCCGCGAGGCGCATCTGGTGATGGAGATGCTGTCCGACAGCGGCCTCGTCTCCAGCCTCGACCTGGTCGAGTTGAACCCTTTTCTGGACGAGCGTGGCCGAACCGCGACGCTGATGGTCGACCTGACGGCGAGCCTGATGGGCCGCCGCATCATGGACCGTCCGACCCGCAGCCATTCCGGGAGCTTTTGATCATGACCACGGCAAAGCTGAACATCGTCCCCTTCGTCAGCGTCGACCGAATGATGAAGCTGGTGATCGCCATCGGCGTCGAGCGCTTCCTGACCGAGCTCGCTGGCTATATCGAGGAAGACTTCCGTCGCTGGGAACTTTTCGACAAGACGCCTCGCATCGCCTCGCATAGCCATGACGGCGTCATCGAGCTGATGCCGACAAGCGATGGTCGCCTCTACGGCTTCAAATATGTCAATGGCCATCCCAAGAACATGCGCCAGGGTTTGCAGACGGTCACCGCCTTCGGCGTGCTCGCCGATGTCGGCAGCGGTTACCCAATGCTGCTCACCGAGATGACCATCCTGACGGCACTGCGTACCGCCGCCACGTCAGCTGTCGCGGCCAAGTATCTGGCGCCGAGCGGCGCGCGCACCATGGCCATCATCGGCAACGGCGCCCAATCGGAATTCCAGGCGATCGCCTTCAAGGCTCTGACCGGCATCGACCGGCTGAGGCTCTACGACATCGACCGGTCAGCCTCGCGGAAATGCGCGAAGAACCTGGCTGGCATGGGGTTCGACATCACTATCTGCGAAACCGGGCAGGAAGCGGTTGAAGGTGCCGGGATCATCACGACCGTTACCGCCGATAAGCAGTGCGCAACCATTCTCACCGACAACATGGTCGGCTCCGGCGTCCACATCAACGCCGTCGGCGGCGATTGCCCCGGCAAGACCGAACTGCACAGGGACATCCTGCTGCGCTCCGACATTTTCGTCGAGTTTCCGTCACAGACACGCATCGAGGGCGAGATCCAACAGCTTGATCCCAACCATCCGGTGACCGAGCTCTGGCAAGTGATCACCGCCAAGGCACAAGGGCGCCGAGACGCCAAGCAGATCACGCTGTTCGATTCAGTCGGCTTCGCGATCGAGGATTTTTCGGCCCTGCGCTATGTGCGCGACCAGTTGCAGGCGACCGGCCTCTACGAGGAGCTCGATCTGCTCGCCGATCCGGATGAACCGCGCGATCTGTTTGGCATGCTGCTGAGGGCAGCCATGCAGCCGGCAGCATAACAAGGCTCGCTCAAAAACTGTATCCGCCCTCCTGCCCAATTGCACTTGCACCTTCTTCTTGTCTTGTGCACCCGGTGCGCTTTGCTGTAGCGAGGCTGCTGACGTAGATCGGGGCTACGGCTACTGGAAGAGCAAATGAAGGGTTGGCCAAATGCCTGAAGATCTTATCGAGTCCGACGCGGAATTGCTGGAGATGACCGCTGACATCGTTTCCGCCTATGTCAGCAACAACCCGGTTCCCGTCACCGAACTCGCGCGCGTAATTGCCGATACCTATGAAGCGATCAGCAAGCTGCAGGGACCGCCCCCGCCCAAAGCGGAAGAGAAGACTACACCCGCTGTCCCGATCAAGAAATCGGTGACGCCCGATTTCATCATCTGCCTGGAAGACGGCAAGAAGTTCAAGTCGCTCAAACGGCACCTTGGCACTCACTACGATCTGTCGCCGGATGCGTACCGGGCGAAATGGGGCCTGCCCGCCGACTATCCGATGGTTGCGCCGAATTATTCCGCGGCGCGATCGACGATGGCGAAGGCGATCGGTCTGGGACGGAAGGCCGTAGCGCCTGAGCCTGAAGCGGCGCCAGCGAAGCGCCGCAAGATCGGCATCAAGACGACCTGACATCGAGGTTATTTGGCTCGAACGGCCCGCGTTCTGTTGCAGCAGGCGCGGGTTGATCACTGTTCGACAAAATGAACCCTGCCCCTTATTCAAGGGCAGCGGCCATCAAGGACAACGCTCCTCAAGGGAGCATCACCCTCCCGCAGACGGCGTCTGTGCAAACGCAGCGATTATCGCTTCGAGCGAGACGTTCAATGCGTTAGAAAAGGTCCTGCCCTTCTGCCAAATCGCAACGTAGTGATAGAGCGCGGACGGTTCCACCGGTTTTGCTTCGAGGTTAAACGCCGCGTACTCACGCGCGATGATCTCGTTGGTTATCGAAATGCCGAGGCCAGCCGAAACGTATCCGGCTTCGTGACCGTTGCAATCGAATTCCACCAGTATGTCTGGCTCAACGCCGGCGAAGCGCAAGGCATTGAAGTTCATTTGGTGTGCGGCGAACTGCGGATCGATATCGACGATCGTTTCGCCTGCCAGGTCGTGAGCCTCGATACAGGCCTGTTTTGAAAAGCGGTGGTCGGGATGGAAGATGCATACGTTTCGTGCCGACCCAAGCGGCGCCCACTCAAAGAGACTTGGATCCAGGGGCAGCCTCGAGATTCCGAGTTCGGCACGCCCTGCCAGGATGTGCTCGCCGATCTGCTCGTAGCTTCCCGAAAGTGACCGGACATTCGAGGCGGTCTTTGAGTGGATGATCGCCACGACCTTGGGCAAGGTCACGAAACCGAAAACAGAAGGCGCGGCAATCGCAATCCGCTGCTTTTCGTCGTTCTTCATCGCGAAGATCGACGCTTCCAGCCGATCCAGCGACGTCAGGGCAAGTTCTACGTTTCGCAGAAGTTCCCATGCTTCCTGCAAGGGGACGATGCGGTTGGCTGATCTCTTGAAGAGTGTGATGCCGAGCGTGGTCTCGAGTTGCTTCACATGTTGACTGACGGCCGGCTGGCTAATCCCGAGCGCTGCCGCCGCTCGCCTTGTAGAACCAGCCCGCAACACTTCTCGGAAGACCTTCAGTTGACGGAGCTTCAGACGATTTCACCGGTGAACTCGTTCGATGCGGACTTCTTGAAGGTGCCGATGGTAGCCATTGTAAAGTCTCCTTTTCTGTTTCGAGCCCGCACCATGCGGCCTCGATGGCGATCGCTTGGCCGGAGGCGAGCGACGACGCATCGCTTGCGACCGGAGCAACGCGGAGGACGGCGCCGGAACGACTTTCTTGTTTCGCGAGGAATGGCGGCGCTCGGGGTCCCCATGCGCTTGCCGCGTGGGGTGGGAGCCGGCAGGGGAAGAAAGTCGGGACGCGTCGTTGCGGCTTAGGCGGTCGAGGCTTCAGCCGTCCTTCGGCCAGATCAGCCCATTGAAGAGGCCGTTTGGAGCGCTCTTGGAACAGTTTGGCAAAGGAGACAGTGGCGTCCAACGCGCCGCCAGCAGATCGCTGCGGGCTGGACCGGCATCGCCTAGACATCCAGGCATCACGCGCATCTCCAACGACGCGGCGACGGGTCGCCTACCGTCCTGCCACCGCATGGCCGGTCTGCCCTGCGGCGTCGACAGAATGTCCACGCTCACAAACAAGGCCGCGCCGTCGAGGTCGTTTGCTCTATCCTTCGCATGCAGCCCGATTGCTCCAAGCACCGACGATGAGGAGGCTAAGGCTTCGTCGGTCTGGTCCACCCGCCTCGCTCGCGCGGGTTTAAGCTTCAACCATGTCCCTACCGGATTGGTCGGCGGCGGCCATGCCCGCGAGCCGCAGATATGCCGTGACGCCGACGGCGACCCCGCCAATGACGGAAAAGACGATCTGCCAGATTTCCGAAGGCATCATGTGCTTCGCAATGCCATGGCTGGCATGGTAGCCGGCAACGATCGCGGGAGCGACGAAGACCATCGCGATCGCCAGCCTCACCCACATAGGCCTGACAACGCCGAGGAGGATTTGGCCGATGCCGAGCGTCAACCCGGCTGCGAGGATGCCGACAAGGATCGCGCCAAGCCAGCCGGCACCGGTGTTGAATGCCCATGCACCTGCGTTGATGCCGACGAACAAAGGGAGGGCGACGACGGCAGACGTGAAGAGCAACCAGCACAAGATGCCGATGGCCGCGACGCAAAGGAGAATGCCGAGGATGATCATGGTGGTGTCTCCGAGAGAACGACTCTGGCGATTGCGCCTTCCACCACCACCTGGCGCAGTGCACAGCATAGCAAAGGAAAAGCGCGGGTGAAACCCGCCGGTCTTCTTGGTAGTGGGTCAATTTGAAATTAGGGCTGGGTAGCGCTCTTGTCGGTAAGCCGATCTAGCAGCTTGCGGGACTCCGCGATTATGCGGCGGGTCTCTGCGATGGTGGCGTGCAAGTCTTCCACACCTGCCGCCGCTCGTATCTGGTAGAGGCGCGCATGTTCTGCGGCAAGGTGATCAAGTTCCCACTCGTCCATCAGGGGACGGTCCATTGCGGATTAGCTCGAACGTCACCTTTACCACAAACAGCGGCGCGCTTGTACCGTCATGAACTCGGATTGCGACTTCGCGAAACGTGCCGTCCGGCATCTGGTCCTTGGCGATTTCGAGCAACGCCCTTGCTGCCTCATCTTCGGCAGAAGCTAGGCTTGGAAGGTCCGTGCCTTCCGTGTCCGGGTATGAGGTTCCGTTGTCGATTAGATCGAAGAAGAAGCGGGCCATGTGGCCCTAATCATGAACCCTCAGAAATGTTTCATTGCTGCTACATCTCAATCAGGGCGTAGGCCACGCCGAAGATTGCAAGCGTTGCAGCCGCAAAAAACGCCCAGCCTTTTAAGGCGGCGCGCACATCCTCCGGCTTCGCGCCCTTCTGGTTATCGTATTCGTCCATAGTAAAGACCCTGGTTCATAGGTCTGTCTTGATACCAACATCAATAGACGGTGGGCAACCCTTCAGCGGTCGGCTTTGTCATGCGAACACGCGCTTCTTATAGGAGCCGCGCACCGTCGGCTTCTGAGCTTCCTTCGCTTTGCTTGGGGTGCTTATCGGTCATGGCTTGAAGAGGGCATATGCTTCCGCCAATTTCCAGACGGCGCGTATGCAATGCACGTATCGTGATCGGGGCTGACTTTCAAACTGACCCGCTACCGTCTTCTTGCATCGGCAGGCGCGATGTCTGCCCCCGTCATGGGGCGAACGGGTCGATTTCGCCGATAACGGCGGTGTCGTCGCCGTCATACTCGTTCGCCGGCACCACCGAGAGGGTGCCGTCGCCAGCACGAAAGATGACGATAGTGACCATGAGAGTGGCGGCGAGGCTGAAGGCGAAGGCATGTGCGTCTGCGAAGGACATCGATCCGGCTCCTGTTTGAAGCGGAGGACCCTCCCCCGCTGACAGGCGCCCGATGTGTTCGGCCGGTGGCCGCAATCACCGCGAAGGCGAAGCCGGAGCGGCGGCACGCTTCGCGTAGTCCGACCCCTTGCGGGTTGATGGCCTCAGGCCATCGGCTGGACCAAGGATCAGCGCAATGGATCGCGGGGTGCGGTCATCTTCAAGTCAGGAGCAGCGGGCATTGTTGAGGCAACGCTCTTGCTCCAGGAGAGCCTGAGCGAGCTGCCGCGCGATGTGGCGGGCGTCGAGCGAGAAACCGGACGCCCATGATCGCGATGGATCCTGGTGGAAGCCGCCACGCTGAAAATGAGGATGAAGCCGGGCGATGACGCTGTGCAGTTGCGGTGGCAGGCGCAATCCAGCTCTCTCGGCGTAGCGAGCCGCCTTGTCGAGATCGTGCCCGATATGGCGCGGTTCCAGCAATCATCGGTCGCGACTCTGAGAAGATACGACTTCAGGAGCAATTCAATGGCGATGGCGATGGCGTGAAGGGCCGCATTGTTCCTGCCTCGATCCGCCGCCCAGTCAGTGCCATCGAGGTGAGCGGCGGCATTGCGCAAGAAGGTGTCGGCAAGCGCGACGTCCAGTGTGAAGCTTTCGGGAAAGGATACGACGACATAGATTGAAAAATGCCGTGTCTCCCGGCTATGTATCGGGGGCTTAGGTTCCGGCGGCGCTTACGCGCCGCCGTTGACCAGCCGATAGACCGGAATGCCGAGTTTGCGGGCCTTGTCGGCGAGGTTCTCCTGAATGCCGGTGCCCCGAAAGATGATGACGCCGATCGGCATGACCGCCAACATCTGGTCGTTGCGCTTGAAGGGAGCGGCCTTGGCATGCTTGCTCCAGTCGGGCTTGAAGGCGACCTGCGGCACCTTGCGATGATCGGCCCAGCGGGCGGCGATCTTTTCGGCGCCTTTCGGTGATCCGCCGTGCATCAGCACCATGTCGGGGTGCTTGGCGCGGATTTGGTCGAGCTTTGCCCAGATCAACTGGTGATCGGCGCTATCGCCGCCGGAGAAGGCGATCTTGGGGCCGGCGGGTAACATGATTTCGGTTTCCGCGCGCCGCCTTGCCGCGAGGAAGTCGCGGCTATCGATCATTGCGGCTGTGAGATGGTGGTGGTTGACCATCGACCCCGTGCGCGGTCGCCAGGCCGAGCCGGTTTGCTGATCGTAGTGGTCGGCGGCCTGGTCGCGCATGAGCTCGAAGGCGTCGCGCCGTTCGATCATGGTCTGGCCCTGGGCGGTGAGTGTCTCGAGTTCAACCGCCTTGATCTCGGTGCCGTCCTGTTCGCGCTGCAGGCGGCGCTGGGCCTGCTCGTTGTCGTCCAGTTGCCGCTCGATCCGTTGTACAGCGCGGTGGAAGACATTGGTGACGGACCAGAGCAGATCATCGAGGTCGGATTCGAGGCGCGTGTCAGCCAAGGTGGCGATGAGGGCGTCAAAGATGTCGGCCACCGCGCCGGCCACGTGGTCGCCGCCGGGGAGCGGTCGCGGATCTGGCTCGTCCGCATAGGGGCGCCAGCCATAAAGCTGGAGTTCGGTGAGGATATGATCGGTCGGAGAAGCGGCGTGGTGCGGTTCGCTGTCGTCGTGCTCGCTCATCGGATGCTCCCGTCGGGTGACCGCGACCCTCGCGGCCTTCATGGCGGCGAGAGCCCACGGGCGGGACGGTCCGACACCCGCAGCGAAGCGGAGGGCCGGAGCGTAGCGGAGGATGGCGGCGTCCGGCTATTTTGCTTCGCGATGGAAAGGCGTCGCGCCCAATCGCTGCCATTCGCGATTGTCGTGCGCCGCCGGAAAATAGTCGGCCGCCGCCATTGCCTGACCGGCACGACTGTGGGCCCGATCGCCCTCTTAAAGGCCTGGCCGCGGTTCTCCTGCCGGCGGGCCACGCATCCTGCGGCGCATCGGCACCATGCGCCGCGCGCTTCCCTCCCGGCTCATGCTGCCCGTGTCAGATAGCAAATGCGATCTTTGCGCATGAGCTGGTCCGCAATCGAGGCCCGCAAGGCGGCAAGTCCGAAATGGCGGAGGTCTTCGTTGAAATCCTCCGTCTCCGGCGACAGCACGATAGCCTCGATTCCTGCGTCCGTCGCGCGCTCAAGCAAGCTGTGTCTGGCACCGTCACCGGCCGGATCGTTGTCGAGGATGACATAGAGCCGCCGCAGGTTCGGTGGGAACAACATGGCGGCAAGATGGGCTGCCGAGAGTGCCGCAGCCATCGCCATGTCGGGCAAGGCGCATCTGAGCGAGAGCGTCGTCTCGATGCCTTCGCCTGCCGCCATGACGCTGCCGGGTACGCCGAAGCGGACGGCGTGACCGAGAAGGTCACCCATTGCCCGACGCGGCGTGTCGACGAGTGCCTTGCCGGCGCCGTCCGGTGCGAGCCAGGTGCGGTGCGCGCCGGTCAGATGTCCATCGAGGTCGGTGACAGCGGCGATCATCGCCGGCACGGTCTTGGTCGGTCCAGGATCGTCTGGCCGGTAGTAGCAGTGTGGATGGAACTGCAAGGCCGCGGTTCCGTGCAAAGTCGTAATGCCGCGTCCACGCAAATATGTTTCCACGAGGGTGCCGATAATGGGCTTCGACATGGCGACCAGTCGGCGAGCCGCTTCCGGAGATCCAATAGGGACCTGCGCGATCGGCTCGGCCGGTCGGGGTTGCATGGCATCTGGCATAGCGAGAAACACGCGCGCCTCGTCGGCGACGTCCCGGAAATTGACCAGTCCGAGGGATTCGCGGATGACATCGAGCAGATCTCCATGCTCGCCGGTGGCGGCGTCGGTCCATTTGCCTGGCGGTCCCTTCGGGGATGGCTGCAGACGCACGAACATCGAGCGGCCCGGCGCATTGCGGACGTCGCCGACGGTCCAATAGTTGCCCTGGCGACGGCCATTGGAGAGGTAGTGGCGGCACACCGCCTCGGCATGTTCGCCGAGGCGGTGTGCGAGGTCGGATGCAGCGTGAAGCGCAATCATGCAGCCTCCCGCTCACTGACCTGATCGATTGGGAAGCGGTCGAGCACGCGCTCCAGCACGGCGAGTCCGCCAGCGTCGATCGGCACGAACATCCTGAGCTTCCACGAAATGATCTCGTGGAAGAGACCGTAGGCGGTGAGGCGCTCGGGCATCGTGTCGGTGAACCCAGACAATTCGATGCGCCATGCGCCCATGACGCGGCTGCGGCGAAGCTGGAGATCCTCGGCAAGATCGAGGATGCTCCGGCCGTCCATCAGAGCCGCAAAAGCCTGCTCCGGCGATAGCGCAACTACGTTCGGCGCAGAGGCGTTGGCGGCCCATGCCGGCGAGACGCGGCGGCCGATGATGCGCTCGCCCTCGTCGGTCTGAAGTCGATAAACCCGGGTCGACTCGTTGGGCAGACGCTTCCAGATCGGCAGCAGCAAGCCGGTGACCATGTGCAAGACCGAGTCCGAAAACTCCGGCACCCCGGCGAGTTCGGCCGTCCAGGCAGTTGTGAACGCCTCGCGATCGGCCTCGATCCAGCGTGTTTCGCCCATGGCCTTGAGCGGCATGTTCTGGCCTTCCATCGGCCGGATCAGGCGGACACGTCGCTCGACCTCGCCATCGTCGAGCATGACGCTGGTGGTCGGGATCTGCACGGCGGCGCGGCCCGATTGTTCGTTGATGAGCAGTACGGCACGCGGATCGCGGAGATGATCGATCGCCGCATCGAGCGTGACGGGCCGATTGCGCTTGCGTTGGGTGATCGTGAGCAGGCGGCTTTCGGCGCCGGTGCGCGGATGGGTGTAGATCACCTGCCGATCGGTGACGACGAAGTTTTCGGCCTGCAGCGTCTCCAGCCCGGCATCGTAGGTGCCTGACGCGATCGCGCCCTCGATGCGCGCCGCCAGCAGTTGCTCGAAGGCACCGAACAGCACGCCCTGCAGTGCGATGGTCAGTGCGAGCAGGCGATTGAGGAAGGTGGTGATCGGCGGCAACTCGTCCTTGATGCCATTGGCATCCGTAAGCTTAAGGCCGGTTGCCGCCTCGAAACGCTCTAGCGAGCAGCCCTCGACCTTGCAGCGTACGATCAGCAGATAAAGTTGCCGTAGCGCATCGCGGGCATAGTGGCTTTCCAGATTGTCCTCTGGCCGGAACAAGCCCTGGCCGCCGGTCTGGCGCTGGCCGCGCGTGATTGCGCCCAGCGTATCGAGCCTCCGCGCGATCGTCGAGAGGAAGCGCTTTTCCGCTTTTACATTGGTCGAGATCGGCCGGAAGAGCGGCGGATGCGCTTGATTGGTGCGACGCGTGCGTCCCAGGCCCTGAATGGCGGTGTCGGCCTTCCAGCCGGCTTCGAGCAGATAATGCACACGCAGCCGCGTGTTGCGGGCCGACAGGTCGGCGTGGTAGCTCCTCCCCGTTCCGCCCGCGTCCGAAAAAACCAGAACGCGCTTCTGGTCATCCATGAAGGCCTGCGTCTCGGCGAGGTTGGCTGACCCGGTACGGTTTTCAACGACAAGGCGCTCGCCCTTGCGGACAATGCGGCGCAAGCGACCGGTGACCTCGGCCACGATGTCCACCCCGAAATGCTGGATGATCTGGTCGAGCGCGCCGGGGACAGGCGTCAAGCTGGCGAGTTTGGCGATCAGCTCGTCGCGCCGGGCGACCGCCTCCCGGCTCTCGACGGGCCGGCCTTCGCGGTAGACCGGGCGCGACGATAGACAGCCTTCGGAGTCGGTGAAGGGCTCGTAGAGCTGCACCGGGAAGGAATGGGCGAGATAGTCGAGGACGTATTCGCGCGGCGTGATGTCGACGCGAACATCGTTCCATTCCTCGGTAGGCAGCTCGGCCAGCCGCCGTTCCATGAGCGCCTCTCCCGTCGAGACGATCTGGACAACGGCCGCATGGCCCTCCTCCAGATCCCGGGTGATGGACCGGATCAGGGTCGGCGTCTTCATGCTGGTCAACAGATGACCGAAGAAGCGCTGCTTGGCGCTTTCAAAGGCGCTGCGCGCGGCCGACTTGGCCTGGGCATTGAGCGTGCCGGTGCTGCCAGTGATGTTGGCCGCCTGCATCGCCGCATCGAGATTGTTATGGATGATGCCGAAGGCGCCGGCATAAGCATCATAGATGCGGATCTGTTCCGGCGTCAGCTCATGCTCGATCAGTTCGTATTCGACGCCGTTGAAAGAGAGCGAGCGGGCCGTATAGAGGCCGAGTGCCCTGAGGTCGCGTGCCAGCACTTCCATCGCCGCCACGCCGCCGGCCTCGATCGCCTCGACGAACTCGGCGCGGCTTGAGAATGGAAAATGCTCGCCGCCCCAGAGGCCGAGCCGCTGCGCATAGGCGAGATTGTGCACTGTGGTGGCGCCAGTCGCCGACACATAGACGATGCGGGCATTCGGCAGGGCGTGCTGTAGCCTCAGGCCGGCACGGCCTTGCTGGGAGGGAGCGACGTCGCCGCGTTCGCCCTTGCCGCCACCGGCGTTTTGCATGGCGTGCGCCTCGTCGAAAATGATGACCCCGTCGAAATTCGGACCCAACCATTCGACGATTTGTTTGACCCGCGAAACCTTCTCGCCGCGAGCGTCGGAGCGCAGCGTGGCATAGGTGGTGAACAGGATGCCTTCCGCCAGCGCAATAGCGCCGTGATGGCCACATGCTGGTTCTCGGCTACGGCATTGCGCAGCGCCAAGGTGCGTTGGGCGGTGAGTTCGATCACCAGGCGCTCGGGCAGCGACTTGATGGTGTCGCCCTCATTCTCCTCGGGCTCGGAGGCCTGCGCGCCGATGGTGATGGTTGCGCGGCGAACGGAAAGATCGTCGCTGCCATCCTCGCTCCCGGTCACATCGCAGGGCTCGGCGGAGTCGCCTTCGACCGTCTCACGTGTCTCGTCCTCAGGGCGCACATAGCCCCGATCGACGACGAGATCGCCATTACGATCGATGTTGATGAACACGCCGGCGCGAGCGATCTCGGCCGCATCGTAGTTCATCGGCCGGCTCTCGAAGGCCTCGAGCGCGGACTCGATCTCGCCGAAGCGCTGATCGACCACATCGGGGAGTTCGTCGGCTTCGCCATACTCGGCTTCCAGCCGATCGTATTCCTTGCGCAACGCTTCACGTTGTCCCCGCTCCGGGTCGGTCAGATCGGCGGGAGTGCCAGCGAGCGCCCTCAGGCCGTGATTGTGGCCATAGGGCAGATCGATATCGACCACGATCCACTTCCACCCTTCGGCGGCGATCTCATCTGCGATCGATTTCAGCTTGTCGCGAACCAGGCGGTCGAGCAGCACAGGGTCCTGCAGCCAGCCGCCATTGTCGGCCTCGAACAGGTCACGCAGCACTATCCCCCCGGCTGCGACATAGGCCTCGACACCGACGAACAGCGCTCGACGATCGCTTGCCCGAACCGTGGTTTCGGTCAGCATGCGCCGGATTTGATGCGGCTCCTTCGACCACGAATTTTCGAGCGCCTCCCAGACCTGTTCCTGACGGGCGTGATCGTCGGCCACGGTAAAGGCCATGAGCTGATCGAGCTTCATGCCGTCCTGCTCGTAAATATCGTGCAGCTTGGGCGAGACTTTCGCGAGCCGCAGGCGTTGCTGCACGAACGTTGCGGAAACGAAGAAGCGTGCCGCGATCTCCTCATGGCTGGCGCCATGGTCGTGCAGAGTCCGGAAGGCGCGAAACATATCGAGCGGATGTAAATCTTCGCGCTGAAAATTCTCGGCTAGGGAATCCTCCTCGATCGGGACCTCACTATCGGCGTTGGTCACGACGCAGGGCACGGGCTCGGTCTTGACCATGCGCTTCTGCTTGATCAGCAGTTCCAGCGCGCGATAGCGGCGTCCGCCAGCGGGCACCTCAAACATGCCCGTCTCCTTACCCTCGTCATCCAACACCGGCCGGACGTTGAGGCTCTGCAGCAGGCCGCGCCGTGCGATCGAGGCGGCGAGGTCCTCTATCGTTTCCCCGCGCTTGATGCGCCGGACATTGGACTGGCTCAGCGTCAGCTTGTTGAAAGGGATGTCACGCGAGGCATTGAGGGTGATCTTCTGCTTGACGGTAGCCATCTTGATTATCTCCGCGACGGGCGGCCGAGACTCTCTCGACCTCCAAACCCGTCACAAAGAAAGGCGCAGCCCTCTCACTCTGAGGACTGCGCCCCACACCGAAGATAACGGAGGGGCACAGGGCAGCAGGCACGACTTTGCATCAATGAGGAGGATCATGCCGCCCTCCACTTGATCTCGGTTTCATCGACCTCGCCTTGGCCTGCCCTGAATGCGCCGTCAGGTTGCGGCAGGAACGAGAGCAGCCAGTCGGCCGCCTTGCTGGCCCGCGACGCGGCACGCACGATCGCGCGGTTGTCTTCGCGCAGAACCTCAAGCCAGGAGGCCAGGTAGTCGGCGTGGCGTACGGTCGGCACGATGCCAAGCGAGGCGCAGCAGAAGGCTGCGTTCATCTCCGCGACCAGTTCCTCGAAAGCATATTTCCTGGTACCGAAGGCGCCGCCGAGGTCACGGCCGACGCGGGAGGCATGGCCGGTCGCATGGCCAAGCTCGTGCAGGGCGGTGCGATGCCAGTCGATGGTCTGGAAGTAGGCCTGCGGCGGCGGCACCCGAACATAGTCATGCGCCGGATCATAATAGGCGCGATCGCCACCGATGCGGAAATCGATCCCGGTCGCCTTGATCAGCGCGTCGACGACCGGCTCGATCAGTCCAGGCTCTGGTGCAGGCGGAGCCACGGCCAAATCGTCGGGGAGATTTTCACATTGTGCTACGTTGAACACGATGAAGCGCTTCAGGAACGGTATGGCTTGGGCTGCTTCGCCGGTTTCCCGCGCACGGCTCTTTTGGTCTTCAGGGACGAAGCGGTCAGCATAGACGACGGTGGTGCCGTGTTCGCCCTTGCGGACATGGCCGCCCAGCGATAGCGCCTGACGGAAAGTCAGCCAGCTCTGGACGGGAAAGCCATGCTCGATGACCGCCCCCCACAGGATCAGCACATTGATTCCGGAATAGGCGCGGCCGGTCGCGGCATTGGCCGGCATAGCAATGGGCGCTTGCGCCGCCGCCGTGCCCCAGGGCTGCACCCAGGGAAAGCGCCCTGCTTCCAGTTCGGCGAGGATCTTGTTGGTGATATCGCCATAGAGGCTTGACCGGTCGGCGCCGGCGCGAGCGTATTGTCTGGACATCGCGGTTCTCCGCGACGGGCGCCGGAAGCCTCTCCTCCAGCTCTCAACCCGTCACGGCAAACCGGTCCGTACTCTCACTCTAGAAGGCGTTGCGGGGGCCTCCCGCAGAAGGGGACGCTCTCGAATTTGGGCAAAGGCTGTCCGCGCCAAATGCTTATTCCTACCGGACTACGTGGCGGATGCGCTCGGTAAGCGTTTGTTCGACTTCGAAATAACCTTCCCAGGCTTCCGGCAGCTGAGCCCGCGCGGCGGCGGCGAAAACATCGAAACCGTTGGCGCTTTCGCAGGAGGGCAACTCCTCCCAGCTGACGGGCACCGCGCACCCCGCCCCCGCGCGTGCCCGAGTGGACCAGGGACAGATTGCAGTGGAGCCCTGGCCGTTGCGCAGGTAATCGAGAAACATTCGGCCCTTGCGCTTCGCCTTGCTCATGTTGGCGACGAAGCGCGACGGATCTGTACGGGCCAGCAGTTCGGCGAAGTCTTGGCAGAAGCTCTTGACCTCGTCCCAGTCTGCCTCCGGGACGAGCGGCACGACCACATGAACGCCCTTGCCGCCGGACAGCAACGGCCACGACTGCAGTCCAAGCGCTTCCAGAATGCCCCGAATGTCGAAGGCTGCCTGCTTGACGGCGGTGAAGCCCAGGCCCTCGTCGGGATCGATGTCGAAGATCATACGATGCGGCAGATCCGGCTGCTGGCGCAGGCTTCCCCAAATGTGGAATTCGAGCACGTTCATCTGGACGCCTGCGATCAGCCCCGCCAGGTCGCTGACCCACAAGATGCGGCTTTCCTTACCGGACATCTTCGCCAAGTGGCCGTCATGAATGGCCTTGGGCATGCCTGGCAGTCTGTGTTTCTGAAAAAAGGTCTGTTGCAGGTCGCCGTCGGTATCGCGCACCAGCGACAGCGGCCGATCCCGGATGTGCGGCAGCATCTTCTCGGCGACGACGGCGTAGTAAGCGGCAAGCGTGGCCTTGGTCACCTTGGTCCCGGGATACATGACCTTGTCCGGATGCGTCAGCTTGACGCCGACAGCAACGGCGATCTCCTTGCCCAATCGCGGATCGAGATTGGCGGAGCCAAGGGTTGCCGGCGTCTTCGGCATCTCGATCACCACCTGGTCGGCTGGCTTGTCTTCGCGCATGCCCTCAAAGCTTGGATGCCGCAAGCTGCCGTCCGGTGTCACTTCGGCATAGGTGACTTCGGCGACAAGCTCGGGCTTCACCCATCGGGCACGGCGGG
The DNA here is from genome assembly GCF_003997795.1 of Mesorhizobium sp. M7A.F.Ca.US.005.03.2.1. Lineage (NCBI taxonomy): Bacteria > Pseudomonadati > Pseudomonadota > Alphaproteobacteria > Hyphomicrobiales > Phyllobacteriaceae > Mesorhizobium > Mesorhizobium sp. M7A.F.Ca.US.005.03.2.1. The sequence continues at coordinate 15,689 of NZ_RZRP01000050.1, forward strand.
CAATGTCTCTCGGAACAGAAACAAAAGGCGGTTTCTCAATACGGCGTTT
>NZ_RZRP01000510.1:0-4638 GCF_003997795.1 Mesorhizobium sp. M7A.F.Ca.US.005.03.2.1
CCTGCAGGGCAATGACATCCGGATCGATTTCGCGGATGACGCGGATGGTCCGGTCCGGATCGAACTTCCTGTCGACGCCGATGCATTTGTGGACATTGTAGGAGGCAACCAGCGTGCCGGTGGTGGCTGTCGTCTTGAGTGCGGCGGCGTTAGCTTTCTGCATCCGGCGGTCACGAAGGGACAGAAGCATGCTTGCCGGGAGGCTGCGTCCAATTCTGTGCATCTGTGCTGCTCGTTCTCGCTGGCTTCAATTCAGAAGCCGGATACAGTCAAAATAGGCAATTTCGGCGTATGTTCCATGACAGACGAGTTCCTCAAGCGCGCCTCCGCCTTAGAGATAGGGTGAACCGAGCCACAATGCCCGGTCGAACAGCCTGATAAGGAACGGCCGGGCTCGCAAGGCTTCCAGCGTTACCGGCACGGCGGAGGCAATCGCCGACCCGATCCGCGCCTCGATCTCGCTGGCAAAGCCGGCATCGAGCACCTCCAAGTCGATCTCGAAATTGAGCCGCAGCGATCGGGCGTCAAGATTGGAAGATCCGACATAGGCCCACGCGCCGTCGATCGAAAGCAGCTTCGAATGGTCGAATGGTCCCTCGGTTCGCCAGACACGGCAATAGTGTTTGAGCACCTGATCGAACTGCGCCATCATCGCGCGGTCGACGAGGAAGAGATTGTTCACCGCCGGCACCACGATGTCGATTTCGACCCCGCGCCTGCCGGCGGTGATCAGGGCGCTGATCAGTTCCCGATCCGGCAGGAAATAGGGCGACATCACGCGTATGGACTTGCGGGCGACCGAGAACGCACCGATCAGCAGCTTGTGGTTGGTCTCGTTGCTGGCATCCGGGCCGGAAGCGACTGCCCGCACCATCATCGGTGCGCCTGGCGATGGCGACAGCGGGGCAATGCGCCAGGCGTCGCCCTTCAGCGCCTCGTTGGTGGCGAAGCGCCAGTCTTCGGCGGCGACCGAAAAGAGGTCGGCGACGATCGGGCCGGTCACCCGGAAATGTGTGTCCCTGGCGCTGTTGGAGCCGGCGAATTCGGCGGAGAAGCCTTTTCGGATGTTCATGCCGCCGGTGAAGGCGGCGATGCCGTCCACCACCAGGATCTTCCGGTGGGTCCTCAGATTGGCGTAGGGCAGGCGCAGGCCCATGACGATGTTGCCGTTGAAGACGTCGGCGGGGATGTTGGCCTCGCGCAAATGCCCCAGGATGCTCGGCACCGAGTAGCGGGCGCCGACGGCATCGATCAGCACGCGGACGGTGACGCCGCGCCGGACGGCGCCGGCCAGCGCCTCGACGAAGAGCAGGCCGACGGCGTCATTGTCGAAAATATAGGTCTCGAGCAGGACGCTGCGCTCGGCGCCGTCGATTGCCGCGCACATGGCGGCATAGGCCTCGTCGCCGGTCTCCAGCACATCGATTGCGTTTCCAGGGTTGAGCGCGCGCCGCGCCACCCTGTCGCCGAGTGTCCGCAAGCCCGTGAACCGTTGCCCGTATCGCTCGACGATCAGGGCCTCTTCGACAGCGACGTCGCGCTCATGCTTGGCGGACACCACGCCGTCGGCAAACGGGCGCTGGGCGGTGATCGTGGCACGGCGGATGCGATTGATGCCGGCGACGGCGTAGATCAGCACGCCGAGGATCGGGGACAGCACCATCACGCCGACCCAGCCGGTGGCGGCGCGCACATCTTCCTTGGTCATGACGGCATGGACGATGCCGACCGTCGCCATCACCACGGAGATGATCGCCAGAATTTGCGGCCAGTGAGTCGCCAGGGTCGCCAACATGCCGAGACTATCCAGCGAGCGGTTGCAGAAGGCAATGCGGCCGGTCCTGCCGCGCATTCGCCGGATGGTGGCATGCGGCCCTGGCCGAAGGTTTCGACCAGCCGCAGAGATTGATGGGTAGAAGCTTCCCGACGGACCCTGTTCAGAAGGACAAACCTGACCTAGCGGAAGCATAGAGCCTGGCATCATCCTGTTCTGCTCAGAGCCTCCGAAGCCTCTTATGCTTTGGTGCGACCTCTATTGTATATCAGGATGAATGAACTTAATGATATGAACACTTTGATTGATGGCGAGGGGGGCGCCTAACGATGAAATTCAACTTCGATGAACCTCCCGGCGATGACGTAGTTGCCGACACGTCGGCAGAATGCCAACGCCAATTGCTGCCTCTCGTCCGCGAGATCGTCCAGGCGGCCGTCGCTGCCGGATGGAGCGAGGAGGACGTTCTTCTGGGGTTTGTCGAACTTGCATGGGATTTGTATGAGAATCGTCGCGACGATCTGCAATGACCGGTAGCCAATCTGGTAGCTCTGCATTGCTGGCTGTGTCGCGGCTTTTGCGTCGGCAGCTTTTCGCGATAGGAATTTTTTCTTGACACGGTGATCTCAGCTAAGGTATATATTCGTGCATGGTGCTGATTTGCGCCAGTGACCCGCCGAGCAGGCGGGTTTTTCGTTTGATGCTCCGTCAGCCAATGCGCCGAAGGGTCCAAAGGGACCTGTTGACCCGTAGTCGCGACCTAAAGGCCTGGGTTCCTCGCCCCGAGGGGCTTTTATCCCGAACAAAATTTTTTGTTTGCGTACGGATGTTATTCACTATCCGCAGCATGTGCGTTACGTTGGATCCGGGTCGGGCTAAGGGGGATTTCAGGCGGCAGACAAGCGGCTGAGGCCAGGCAATGGAAAATGCGGACGATGCTCGGGAAAGCGGCAATTCCCAGGGCGTCAATCGAGAACGGACAGCTCGATATGTCCTGGACATAATTCCTGAAAGCGCAGGCCCCTGGAGGGCCACCGCGGCGCGGAGTGTCATAGACTCAGCCCGCGATCCCGTCTCGCAGACATTCCCGGCCAAAGAGCATTCCACTGGAATTGCGCTGCGGCCCGCACGCCGATCGAGAGCCTTGCTCGGCAGCGACCGGATCACGCGGTACGATACGCCGACCGGATGTCGCGTCGTCAATCCGGCGGGTGTGGACAGCAAGCCGGCCTGGTCCCTGACCCGGGAGAACGCCGTCGTTTCCATCGCTCCCGAAGCGCTGGCGCAATTGGCCGTGCATGAATGCGATCTCGCCGAACTCGATCCGCCTGCTTTCGGCACGGTCGACCCGGCCGATCTGCTGCGCACCCACCCAGGCCGCAACAGGCGCCTTGCGGCGTTTTCCAGAATACATCTTGCTGCAAATCCGCCCCAAGCTCCGCAGGAATCGTCTGGAATGTCATGCAGTCCGCGCGTTGTACGCCGTCCGGCCGGAACGCTCTCATGAATGGGGTTGGCGATGCCGGTCGGCTTCGATCAATCACGAATTGTTTTTCAGGGGAACGCGGAAGGAAGCCTAGGGTTGAACCTCATCCGGGACGAATCAGGAGGCCAAGAAATGCCGGGTGAGGATGGTGTCCCCGGACCGGTTTCCGGACCCAATTCGCGACAACCGACGCTCAACGCAAAAGGCGGGCTTTCCGTCCGCGCCGCGAGCCGCGTGCGGCAATTCCTGGACGAGAACTTTACGCGCAAGCTGGCGCTTGCCGAGATGGCTGCGGTTTGCGGTCTTTCACCCTATCATTTTGTGCGGGCTTTCTCGAGGACGTTCGGGATGCCGCCGCATCAGTACGTCCTCGGTCTGCGGCTGGATTTCGCTGAAAGGTTGCTTGCCGACAGCGGCATGACGATCGCCGACATCGCTCACTCCAGCGGATTTTCGAGCCAGAGCCATTTTACCACCGTGATGAAGAAATACCGGCAGATGACGCCGCTGCAGGCGCGGATGGGAAAGCTTAGCGCCAAGTTTAGATGAGACGGCGCTTAGGGAGTTGCTTTATTACTTGATTCTAAAGCATTGGCAGGGGTAACGAGCCGTTAACCTATGCCGGTTTGCTCGCCTCTTTTCTCACAAGACAGCAATATCGTGAAATACCGCACGCAGGAATCATGTCTTCCTGCGATGGAGCGGAATTGTCAGACATTTCGTGCCGGCCAGCGGAGAGGGACCATGACCGACAACCAGATTTCGAACGGCCAGATTTCGAGCGGTTCGTTTGTTCGGCGTCGCACAGCGCATTTCGCGGGGCAGTGGATCGCGGGGGCCGATCATGGTTCGCGCTCGGTTCGCCGCCGCCTGATGGCCGTGCTGCGCATGGCGCATCGTGCGCTTGGTATGGGGCGCAGGCGTCTGGGGCTGGGAACGCTGGGGGTCGGCGGCAGCGTGCGTTCGGCCTTGGCCTCCTCCGTCAGCCTGGCGAGCATCGTCGGCGGCCTGGCGGCGATCGCCGCGCTCAGCCTCGCCACGCCGGCCCAGGCACAATACCAGGCCGGCGGCGGGTCCGCGACAGGCGGCAACGCCGTCGCCATCGGTAACGGTGCCACGACGAATGGCAACAACGCCGTAGCGTTGGGCACCTCCAACAGTGCAACGGGCGACGCTTCGATCGCCATCGGCTATTCGATGAGTGTCAATGGCCTGAACGCCATCGGCATAGGTGTCTTTGCAAGCGCGACCGGCATTAACGCGCTCGCTGTGGGCGGAAACGCCCATGCTAACGCCGGCGGGGCAAGCGCCTTTGGCGTCAACAGCACCGCAAATGGGGCGAACGCGACTGCCATCGGCTCCACGGCTACTGCTGGCG
>NZ_RZRP01000511.1:0-4623 GCF_003997795.1 Mesorhizobium sp. M7A.F.Ca.US.005.03.2.1
GTGTGATGCCGCCATCCAGCGGGCATATCATCTTCGACAGTGCCGATTATCATCCCTCCAGCCCGCAGGATGCCAAGCCGCTTGGCATCCTGCGGGCTGGAGGGATGATAATCGGCACTGTCGAAGATGATATGCCCGCTGGATGGCGGCATCACACCCGAGAGGATTTTCAGCAGCGTCGATTTGCCGGCGCCGTTTTCGCCCAGCAGGCCGAGGATCTCGCCGGGGCGGATATCGAGCGAGACATCGCTGAGCGCGGTGACGCCCGAGAAATGCTTGGTGATGCCTTCGACGGCAAGCAGGATGGGTTCGGGCGAGGCGGCTTCAGCGGCTGGCGGCAAGGGTGGCTCCTTCCATGCAGTTGATGTCGCCTGTCAGCGCTTGAACGCCCCCCTCTGTCCTGCCGGACATCTCCTCCTCAAGGGAGATTGGCTGTGTCACCGGCGACACCTTTTCTTTCAACATTTGGGAACTGGCGAAAGCAGGAGGAACAGTCGATCTCCCCCTTGAGGGGGAGATGTCCGGCAGGACAGAGGGGGGCGCTGTCCCGCCGGCTTTGCCAATCGGCCGATCCCCGCAAACCCTACTTCGTCTCGCCAATCCGCTCCGCCTTGTCGAGATTGTCCTTGCCGATGACGATTGGCGTCAGCAGCACCAGCTTCTCCTTCGGCTCGGTCTTGTCCTTGGCAAAGGCCACCGCGATGCGCACCGCAGTGCGCGACTGCTCGCCGGGGAATTGCTCGACCGTGCCCGCAAGCTTGCCGTCGCGCACGGCGACCAGCGCTTCGGGCAGTGCATCGAAGCCGTAGATCTTGACGTCGGTGAAGTTGCGCGCGGCACAAGCCTCCATGGCGCCCAGCGCCATGTCGTCATTGGCGCAGACGATGGCGTCGGGTTTGCCGTTGGCGGCAAGGCCAGCCTCGGTCACCGACAGCGCCTCGGCGCGGGCGAAGTTGGCGGTCTGCTCGAAGACGATCTGATACTTGTCCTTCAGAGGATCGAGCACATTGTGCACGCCCTTGTTGCGGTCGATCGCCGGGCCGGCGCCGGGCTGGCCCTGCAGATGGAACAGCTTGGCACCGTTGGGAAACGCCGCCACCACGGCGTTGGCTTCCGCCTCGCCGCCCTTCACATTGTCGGCGCCGACATGGGCGAGGATGCCCTCGACGCCGTCTACGCGGCGGTCGATCGTCACTACGGGAACGCCGGCCTTGACCGCTTCCTCGATGGCCGGCGCCAGGGCGTTGACGTCGAGCGGCGAGATGACGATGGCGTTGACCTTCTGCACCAGGGCGGCCTCGATGTCGGCGGTCTGCTTGGTGGCCGAGTTCTGGCCGTCGCTTTCGGTCAGATTGACGCCTTGCGTGGCGGCTTCCGCCTTGATCTCGTTCAGCATGTGCACGAAGAACGGAAAGCCGAGACTGGGCACCGAGCCAAGGATAGTGAGCTTGTCCTGCGCAAACACAGAAGGCGCGGCAACCATCATGGCGCCGAAAGCCGCGGACGACAGCAGGAATTCACGTCTGTTCATGGGATCCTCCTCCACAAGAACGCACGACCCGAAAACCGGGATCGGTTTCAGGAAGGATCATGCGTCGGTTCAAAGTGTGGAGCATCCTCCCTGCGCCCGAAAACGCATGCCGCTCCAGCTGGCCGCCGCTGTAAAAAGAGCCTCCCACCGACGCCTGCGCAGGGATGCTAACCCAGGGCCAACCATTTGTGCAACATCGATATAACAGCGGTGCCAGGCAAATTATCGGAATTGTCGGATTTTGGATTTCCGGCGTGGGGGCCGCTTTGTCGGAAGACCTCCAATGCAAGGCCGCCCCTCTGCTTCTCAATCCAGGAACGCCAGAACACGCTGCCAAAGCAGCGCCGCGGCTGTGTCGTTGTAGTCGGGCAGAGCTGGATCCGAGAAATAATGTCCCGAGTTTGGATAGCGGAAGATCCGCACATCGGTTTGCGCGGCCTCGGCGGCGTGCTGCCAGGCGCGGACATCCGGCTCGGGGAAGAACGGATCGGTGTCGGCGACATGCAATTGAACCGGCAGGCCGGGCCGGATGTTCGCAGGCACGGTTGCCAGCCCATGCAACAGCAGCACCTTGGCCGTCAGCGGCCGCAAGGCCCAGACTGACGCGACCACGCCTGCACCCATCGAAATCCCCGCCAGCACCGTATCGCCGGGCGTCGAGGCCAGGGCATCGCGCGCCCTTTGGCAAATGACCTCCCAGCCGATCCGCGCCTTGATCGCGAAGCCTTGCTCGAGATCGTCCGTCGCCACGCCCGCATAGAGGTCCGGCAGCGAAACGGCGTGACCGGCGGCGCCCAGCTTTCCAGCGAGATGCCGCTCGTGCTCGCGCAGCCCCAGAACCGAATGAAACAGGATTATGTTCGCGGACATCCGGTCATGATACCTGCCGGCACATGCCGTCTCAACGGCTGGGTACGTCATGAGGCGTGCGGCTTCCATTCTCCCGGCGTGGCACTACTTTGGACTGAACCCAAAGCACTCGACTGGAGAACAACATGAAGCCGCAAATCATCTGCCATATGCTGGCATCCCTTGACGGCAGCCTCCACCCCAGCCGCTATACCTCGAGCCCCGATGGCACCCGGGCCGAGTGGTCGAGCCTCTACGAGCATATCCATAATGATCTCGCGGCTGATGCCTGGATCGTCGGGCGCGTCACCATGGCCGAGATGAGCAAGGCCGGCGCGCATCCGCCGGCCAATGCCGGCAAGGTCGACCGGCCCTATCATTTCGCGCAAATAGGTGCGGGTTATGCCGTGGCGCTCGATGCCTCGGGCAAGCTTCATTTTTCCAAACCCGACATCGGTGGCGACCATGTCGTGGTGCTGCTTGGGCGCGACGTTGCCGACAGCCATTTGGCAGAGCTTGCCGCCGACGGCGTGTCCTATATCGTCGCGGAAACCGGCGATATCGATCTCGCCGCGATGCTTGAGGTCCTCGGACGCGAACTCGGCATAAGCCGGCTGCTGCTCGAGGGCGGCGCCAGCATCAACGGTTCCTTCCTCGCCGCCGGGCTCGTCGATGAATTGAGCCTTCTCGTTGCACCCGCGATCGACGGACGGGCCGCCAATCAGGGTTTCGTCGAGTTCGGCGAGAGCGGCCTGGCGGGCAAGACGCAGCTGTCCCTGAAGAGCTGCGAGGCGCTGGCGCATGGGCTCGTCCATCTGCGCTACGCGGTCAGCCCTGGAGCATAATCCCGAAAGGTCGCGGCGTGGCCCAGGGTCTCCGCGACGGGGCTGACGAAGTCAGAGACTTCGGCTCACCTCGAGCGTTGCTAAGCGCATCAATACCGCATGGCGTCGAGATCGGCGATCAGCGTCGGGCCGGTGGGGTGCCAGCCGAGCCGTGCCTGGGTCAGAGCGCTGGAGGACGGCAGATCCATCGGCGCGAACATCGCCATCCAGCCGAAATGCTCCGCCGCCTTTTCCGGCGCAATGGAAACCACCGGCAATTTCAAACCCCGGCCGAGCGCCTCGGCGATAGCGCGCACTTCGACACCTTCCTCGCCGACCGCGTGATAGCGCGCGCCCGGCTGCCGCTTTTCCACGGCGAGCCGGTAAAGCCGCGCCGCATCGAGGAGGTGGCCCGCGGAGTAGCGATTGCGGCCTTCGCCGACATAGGCCGAGACGCCCCTTTCACGCGCGATCTCGATGAGCGGCGTGATAAGGCCTTGCTTGACCGGATTGTGGACCTGCGGCAGCCGCACCACCGACACATTGATGCCGGCGTCCAGCAAGGCATTGCCGGCCAGCTCCGAGGCGATGCGCGGATTGGGATGGCTGGCGTTGAAGACGTCCTCGATCGCCAACTGGCCATGCCCGGGACTGCCCATGCCGACGCCGGAGGTGATCACCAGCGGCCGGTCGGAGCCGGCGAGCGCGGCGCCCAGTGCGGCGATGACGCGTTTGTCCTTTTCGCAATTCTCGGCAAACCGCGAAAAGTCGTGGTCGAATGCCGTGTGGATCACGCCGTCCGCCTTGGCCGCGCCATCGCACAGCCCTTCGGGCTCCTCGAGCGTTCCGCGATGCACTTCAGCACCGGCGGCGGCCAGCGCCTCGGCGCCGGCGTCGGAGCGGGTCACGCCGACCACCTGGTGGCCTGCCTTGATGAGTTCGGGAACGATCGCCGAACCGATGAAACCGGTCGCGCCGGTGAGAAAGATACGCATGCAAAATCTCCTGTACAGTTGCCCGCGTAATATTGCTGGTCTATTATTCTATTAAAGTAGTGATCTTATCGTGGTATAATGGCTAACAGGATGCCCTCCAATTCCGGCTCACTAGCAGCGTTCCTCAAAGACCGGCGCACCCGGCTTGATCCCGCATCATTCGGGTTTTCCGGACGCAGACGCACGCCGGGGCTGCGCCGCGAAGAGGTCGCGCAGCGCGCCAACATCAGCCCGACCTGGTACACATGGCTGGAACAGGGCCGCGGCGGCGCACCCTCGGCCGATGTCCTCAACCGCATCGCCAAGGGGCTGCTGCTGACCGAGGCGGAGCGCGAACATCTTTTCATGCTCGGGCTGGGGCGCCCGCCCGAGGTCCGCTACAGGGGCGTCGAAGGCGTCAGCCCCCGGCTGCAGCGCCTCATCG
>NZ_RZRP01000512.1:0-4622 GCF_003997795.1 Mesorhizobium sp. M7A.F.Ca.US.005.03.2.1
TGGCGGGTTTGCCGAGCACGGCGCGCGTGGTGATCATCGGAGGCGGCGCCGTCGGCACCTCCGCGCTCTATCATCTCGCCAAGGCGGGCTGGACCGACTGCGTGCTGCTTGAAAAGAACGAGCTGACCTCCGGCTCGACCTGGCATGCCGCCGGCAACGTGCCGACCTTCTCCTCGTCCTGGTCGCTGATGAACATGCAGCGCTATTCGACCGAGCTTTATCGCGGGCTGGCCGACGCGGTCGACTACCCCATGAACTATCACGTCACCGGCTCGCTTCGCCTTGCCCACTCGCTCGAGCGCATGCAGGAATTCCAGCGCGCCAAGGGCATGGGCCTCTACCAGGGTATGGACATAGACATTGTCGGTGTCGACGAGATCCAGCGTCGCTATCCCTTCATCGAGACGCATGAGCTGAAAGGCGCGCTCTACGACCCGAGCGACGGCGACATCGATCCGGCGCAACTCACCCAGGCGCTGGCCAAGGGTGCGCGCGACATGGGCGCGAAGATCATCCGCTTCTGCCCGGTCACAGGCGTGCGCCGCGAGAACGACGAGTGGGTGGTCGAGACGGCACAGGGCGAGATCCGCTGCGAGATCGTCGTCAATGCCGCCGGCTACCGCGCCGCCGAAGTCGGCCGGATGTTCGGCCGCGACGTGCCGATGATGGTGATGAGCCATCAGTACATCCTGTTCGAGGAGATCCCCGAACTCGCGGCATGGTCGAAGGAACAAGGCAAGAAGCTGCCGCTGCTGCGCGACGTCGACACCTCCTACTATCTGCGCCAGGAGAAGAACGGCATGAATCGCGGCCCCTATGAGCGCAATTGCCGCGCGCATTGGGCCACCCACAATGACCCGATGCCGGAGGACTTTTCCTTCCAGCTGTTCCCCGACGATCTCGACCGGCTGGAACATTATCTGGCCGACGCCGTCGCCCGCGTGCCGATCCTTGGCACGGCCGGCCTGTCCAAGGTGATCAACGGGCCGATCCCCTACACGCCGGACGGCAATCCGCTGATCGGTCCGATGCCTGGCGTTCCCAATGCCTTCGAGGCCTGCGTCTTCACCTTCGGCATCGCCCAGGGTGGCGGCGCCGGCAAGGTGCTGGCCGAATGGGTGACCGAGGGCCGGACCGAATGGGACATGTGGTCGTGCGACCCGCGCCGCTTCACTTCCTATGCCGCGGCGCCGGACTATTGCGTCGCCAAGGGCATGGAGATCTACGGCAACGAATACGCCATCCAGTTCCCGCGCCATGCCTGGCCGGAAGGCCGCGACCGCAAGCTGTCGCCGATCCACGATCGCATCAAGGCGCTCGGTGGCCGCTTCGATGCCTATAATGGCTGGGAGCGCGCCACCTGGTACGCGCAGGACGGCGATGACATTTCCGAGGAAGCCACGCTGACCTTCCGCCGCGACGGGCCATGGCAGCATCGTGTGCGCGAGGAATGCCTGGCCGTGCGTGACGCTGCCGGCATTTTGGACCTGCCTGGGTTCTCGCGCTTCAATCTCGATGGTCCCGGTGCCGCCGAATGGCTGAGCCTGCAGGTCACCGGACTGGTGCCGAAGCCAGGCCGCATCGGTCTCGTCTATTTCGCCGACGACAAGGGCCGCATCGTCACCGAAATGTCCGTCGTGCGTCACGACGAGAACCTGATGACGCTGATCACCGCGGCGGTCGCGCAGTGGCATGATTTCGAATGGCTGAAGTCGCGCATGCCCAAGGACGCACCGTTCAAGCTGATCGACCGGACCGAGGAATTCTCGACCCAGATCCTGGCAGGCCCGAACTCGCGAAAAATCCTCGCCGATGTCTGCGAAGCCGACCTCACTCTGCCATGGCTGACGCATCAGGAGACGAAGATCGCCGGCCGCTGGGCCAAACTCGTGCGCGTCTCCTTCGCCGGCGAACTCGGCTGGGAAATCCACACCAGGATCGACGACACCGCCGCCATCTTCGATGCCGTTTGCGCCGCAGGCCAGCAGCACGGGCTGAAGCCTTTCGGCATGTACGCGCTGGATTCGCTCCGGCTTGAGAAAGGCTACCGCACCTGGAAGGGCGACCTGTCGACCGACTATTCGATCCTGCAGGGCGGGCTCGAACGCTTCGTCAAATGGGACAAGCCCGACTTCCGTGGCAAGGCGGCACTGCTGAACGAAAAGCAGCAAGGCGTGAAGAAGCGCTTCGTTACGCTGGTGGTGGAAAACCCCGGCGATTGCGACGCTCCGTCAGTTTCTACACTCTGGCATGACGGCAAGATCGTCGGCGAGACGACGTCGGGCGGCTGGGGCCATCGCATCGACAAGTCGATCGCGCTCGGCATGCTGCGCGCCGACCTGGCCGAACCAGGTACATCAGTCGAGGTCGAAATCTTCGGTGACCGCTTTCAGGCAATCGTGCAGAAGGATGAACCGCTGTGGGATCCGAAGAACGAAAGGCTGCGCGCATGAAGAAAATCATCCTCACCGATGGCGGCATGGGCCAGGAACTGGTCCGCCGCAGCCAATCCGAGCCGACGCCGCTATGGTCGGCCAGGGTGCTGATCGACGAACCGGATCTGGTGCGCGACCTGCACGCGGAATTCATCCGTGCCGGCGCACGTGTCATCACCATCAACACCTATTCTGCGACACCCGAACGCCTGGCGCGCGAAGGTGCGGAAGACCTATTCAAGCCATTGCAGAAGCGCGGCATCGAATTGGCCAGGCAGGCCCGCGACGAGGCCGGCGATGCAGCCATCGCCGGTTGCCTGTCGCCGCTTTTCGGCAGCTATGCACCGGCACTGACCATTTCCTTCGAGGAGACGCTCGATATTTACCGCCGCATCGTTGCCGAGCAGGCCGATGGCGTCGACCTGTTCCTGTGTGAAACCATGGCGTCGGCGGACGAAGCCCGCGCAGCGGTCACCGCTGCATCGGAAAGCGGCAAGCCGGTATGGGTATCGTGGACGCTGGCTGACCACGGCAAGCCGCGCCTGCGCAGCGGCGAAGCAATAGCCACTGGGGCAAGCGCGCTCGACGGCCTGGCAGTCGCCGCGCGGCTGGTCAATTGCTGCCGGCCGGAAGCAATCGCCGCGGCTTTGCCTGAACTGATCGGCCTCGGCGGCCCGGTCGGCGCATATGCCAATGGCTTCACGTCAACCGAAGCACTTAAGCACGGCGGCACCGTCGATGTACTGCACGCTCGTCACGACCTTGGCCCGGATGCCTATGCCGACCAGGCGATCGGCTGGGTGGAGGCTGGCGCAAGCATCGTTGGCGGCTGCTGCGAAGTCGGACCACCGCACATCGCCGCCCTGCGCGACCGGCTCGAACAGGCCGGCTACGAAATTTCGGGAGTTTTGCATGCCTAGACCATCATCGCGCATTTCCGGCATCGTGCCTTCGGGCAAGGACGGCTGGGAAGTCCATTTCGCCGCCTGGACGCGCAAGGAGGCCGGCGAAGACATCATCATGCTGTCGGTTGGCGACCATGATTTCGACACGCCTTCGCAGACCATCGAAGCCTGTGTGACCGCGGTTCGCGGCAGCAATCATCACTACACCCCGCTTCCCGGCTTGCCGCGCCTGCGCAAGGCGATGGCCGCGGCCTCGAGCGCCTGCACCGGCGTCGAGACATCGCCGGATCAGGTGATCGCCACGCCGGGCGGCCAGGCCGCACTCTACGCGGCCGTGCAGGGCGTGCTCGACCAGGGCGATCACGCCATCGTCGTGGCGCCCTATTATGCCACCTATCCCAACACGTTCAGCGCCGCTGGCGCTGATTTCACCGTCGTCGAGACACCGGCCGAGGATGGCTTCCAGCCGCGAGCCGACATGATCCGCGCGGCAATCCGGCCGAACACGCGCGCCATCCTGATCAACACGCCGAACAATCCGACCGGTGCGGTCTATTCGCGCGAGCGGCTGGAACAATTGGCAGAAGTCTGCCGGGAGCACGACCTCTGGCTGCTGTCGGACGAAGTCTACTGGACGCTCGGCGGCGGCGAGCACGTCTCGCCGCGCTCGCTGCCAGGAATGGCCGAGCGCACGCTGGTCATCAATTCGATGTCCAAGAGCCACGGCATGACCGGCTGGCGCATGGGCTGGCTGACGGGACCGGAGCAGATGATCACGCTCATGATCAATCTCAATCTGGTGACGACCTACGGCCTGCCGGCCTTCATCTCGATCGCTTGTTCCGAGGCGCTGGAGAACCGTTACGGCGTCAAGGAGATCGCCGAACGCTACGCGGCACGCCGCACCGTCTTGCTCGACGCCGTGCGGGGCATGAACGATGTCACCGTGCGCGGTTCGGAGGGCGGCATGTATGTCATGCTCGACATCTCGGCCGTCGAGCCGGACGACGAGAAATTCGCCTGGGCCCTGCTCGACAAGGAAAAGGTTGGCGTGATGCCCGGCTCCAGCTTCGGCGAGGCGGCCGCCGGCCACATTCGCATCAGCCTCTGCCAGCCCGAACCCGTGCTGCAGGAAGCTGCACTTCGTCTGCGCCGCTTTGCTTCCAGCTACCGTCGCGAGGCAGCATGATCGCCAAGGCAGTTCCCGCCAAAGCAAGAGCGGTCATCATCGGCGGCGGCGTTTCCGGCTGTTCGGTCGCCTATCGCCTGGCCAAGCTTGGCT
>NZ_RZRP01000513.1:0-4620 GCF_003997795.1 Mesorhizobium sp. M7A.F.Ca.US.005.03.2.1
GATCGACGCCGTGATGAAGGAGTTGGGTCGCCTCGCCAGTAAGGGCAAGTGCGCTGTCGATGTCATCCACCACTCGCGCAAGACAAATGGCGAGGGGCAATCGGTGGAGACAATTCGCGGTGCTCGCTCGCTGACCGACGCGGCTCGCATGGCGCGTGTCATCGACACTATGACCGAAGATGAAGCCGAGAACTTCGGCCTACTTGGCTTCGACGCAAACGGCAGGGAAAAGCCGTCTTATCGCCGATACATTTACGAGCGACCGGCGAAGCAAAACCTAGCCCCGCCAGCTGTCAGCCGATGTTGGTATGTCCTCGTAAGTGTTCCGGTTGGCAATGCCGGAAAGGAGCAGGATCTCGAACCAAGCGACTGGGTTGGCGTCCCGACATCATGGACGCCACCCGAAGGTGAGCCGCTGTTCGAAGACGACAAGCTGCCCGACCTGTTGAAACTGTTCGAAAAGGGCGACCAGAGGGTGAGCGAGAAGGCCAACGATTGGGCCGGATACGCTATCGGGGAATTGCTCGATTACGACATAGGACGCGGCCTGAAATCGGCTGACGTTCTTGCCCGGCATAAGTCGGCGAGAAAGCGCGCGCAGCAGGTAATAGATGAACTCCAGCAGCGCGGGCTGATCATTGAGGAAGATCGCAAAGACAGCAATCGGGAGACACGACCTACGTGGATTTTGACCAGTAGGGAGATACCGTTTTGAAGCCGGTTGCAGCAGTGCAGCAGTCGCGTTTTTTGAGTGCTGCGGCACCGCTGCAGAGCCACGGGGCAGCAGTGCAGCAGTCTAGGACCCCCCTAAAGGGGGGTGTCCATAGTGCTGCAAGTGCTGCTCCTGCTCGTGGCGTTGTTTCCCTGGAAAGGAAGATAATTTCCCCCGATCGCTGCGGGCGGCAAGCTGTCCCCGCTGTTGCGGGCTTGCTTGCATGTGGTGGGCTGGCTAGGTGGGCGCTACAGCGTGGAACGTCCCCCTGCCCGAGTACTGCACTGGACAGCAACGAAACGCGCTGTGGGCGGCTGTATTGCCCAGATTAAAAACACTCGACTGAAGCCGCAATTTGCTGCACCCCTCGCAATATTGCTGACAGAATAAGTGTTAGTTATTCAGTCATCGATGCAAACATCCAAATAAATCCTTGTTTTACAGCGCTTGCGCAGCGTAACGTGTGCTTACATTCAAATCTAACAAGGCTCTTAGCAACTGCATCTGCTGCTGTAACGCGGCGATCAGCCCCGGAAACTCGCCCATGGATGCCCTAGCCGACCAGCCTTCAGCCGAGGGGCAGAAATCCCCGCAGCGCTCCCGGATCGCAAACGGCAGCGCCACTCTGTTAGGCGCAAGAGACGAGCGTTCCCTTTACGTGCGCCGGATGAAGGAAGTCATTGCCGAGCATGTGGATGATCGAGGCGGTCTGGATGCCATGTCAGCCGCCGAGAAGTCCCTGATCCGCCGCGTTGCCGTGCTGACCATTGAGCTTGAGAAGCTGGAGACGCGCTTCGCTGAGGACGAGACGGTCGGCGAGCGCACCCTTGATCTCTACAATCGGACGGCCGGCAACCTAGGGCGCCTGCTAGATCGTCTTGGTCTCAAGCGCAAGGCGAAGCCAGCCCGGACGATAGAGGGGCATATCGCAGCCAAGCGGAAGCAGGCAGCGGCATGAAACCCATCATCTCCATGCGCGAAGCCTTAGCCGACCCGGACCTGTTCGGCACGATCTTAACCGGCGACAGTTGGCTGCCGTGGCGGGTCATGTTGATCGCCTTGATGGGTGAGCCGCTGACGGCAGAAGAGCGTGTCATCTTCACCGCCTTGACCCAGCGCGAGCACGAGCCGCTGTCCCCCGTCGAGGAGTTCTGGGGGATCGTCGGACGCCGTGGCGGCAAGACACGCGCCATGTCCGTCCTCAGTGCCTACTTAGCCGCCCTCTGCGACTGGTCGGACGTGCTGGTCCCGGGTGAAACCGGCAAGCTCTTCTATCTCGGCTACAATCAGAAACAGGCGAACATCGCATTCGACTATGCCAAGTCGATCTTCAACCTCCCCCTGTTTGCGCAGCGCGTCGATAATGTCAGTGCCGACATCATCGCTCTCAAGACCGGCATTGAACTGGAAGTGCGCGCCGCGACATGGCGCGGGTTGCGTGGCGTCACCAGCATTGGCGCGATCTTCGATGAGTTGGCGTTCTTCCAGTCGGAGGAATATTCCGCCAACACCGACAAGGAAATTTTGAACGCGATACGCCCCTCGCTGGCAACGACATCTGGACCCCTGATCGCGATCAGCTCGCCGTTCGCAAAGTCGGGCGAAGTGTTCCAAGCGGTCGAGCGCGACTTCGGCCCGAATGGTGATCCCCTTATCCTTGTCGCGAGGGGTGCAAGCCGCGACTTCAATCCGAGCCTATCGCAGCGTGTCGTGACGCGTGCACTGGAACGCGATGCTGCTGCCGCGCGGGCCGAGTATCTGGGCGAGTTCCGAGAGGACTTGGCGGCCTTTGTGGACCTTGCCGTCGTGCAAGCGTGCGTAGCTGCGGGTCTGGCAGCAATTCTGCCCAACGCTCTGCGCCAGCCCTACACGGCCTTCTGCGACCCGGCTGGCGGCAGTGGCACCGACAGTTTCACGTTGGGCATCGGACATGACGGGCTGGACGACCAGCAGCTTGGAAAAGACCTGATCATTCTGGATTTGGTGGACGAGGTGAAGCCGCCGTTCCGCCCCGAACAGGTCGTGATGAAGTTCGCCGCGACGCTCAAGACGTATGGCTGCGATTCAGTCTATGGCGACAACTACGCGGCTCAGTGGGTCGTCGACGCCTTCGACCGGTATGGCATCCGATACATCAAGTCGCCGCTCAACAAGAGCGAGCTGTTCCTGAACTTTTTGCCGATGTTGAACAGCCGCTCGATCCAGCTTCTGGATCATTCCAAGCTGGTGTCGCAGCTCGTCGGCATGCAGCGCCGCGTGACGAGCGGTGGCCGCGAGACGATCGATCACAACCCCAATGGGCATGACGACGTGGCGAATGCCGTCGCTGGATGCCTGGCTGTCATCGCTCGCAACCGACGTCACACGAAGACCACAACCACAGCCATTCCGATGTGAGGACAGCATGCGCGAAGGCGACGTAGTTCAAACCACGCTGGGCCACAAATGGGTGGTCGCGTTTCTGCTTGATGCTGTTGACATCGAGGGGCTGCATGACGGGCGTCACGCGTTCCTAGTGCGCCCTGAGCCGACACCCTATGGCGACGATATCGTCTACGCGCTGGAGTCGGAGAACGACATCTTCATGGGGTGGCTGGGCACCACGGAGATTGATCAGGGCGACGTGTACACGCTCTACGGTGACGAGCCATTTGCCGTGGTCGAAGAGCGCGACCAGTTCATCAAGTTGCGGCGCGAAAACGGCAGCACCGAATGGATAATGCGCTGGCGCCTCGCCTTCAATCTGATGGTCGGACACGACATCTCCCCCGAGGCTGATTGGACCGAAGCCAAACTGATGGGAGCAATCTGATGACCGTGCAAGTCGGCGATATCGTCGTGGCGGGATCAGGGTTGCGCTGGTGCATCCTGGGCTTCGTTGGCAACCCCAGCGGCGGGCAGGATGCGAAGCTGATCCGCAAAAACTCCGATGGCAGTTTCACCGGCGTCCAAAAGGATGCCGAAATGCTGATCGCGGTGGAAAGCCCTGTCTTCGAGATCGGCGAGCCGGTGACGATCAACGGTCTCAAGGGGACCTTCCAGTGCTTAGAGCGCGAAGAGCATGTCGCGCGCATCATGCTGGCACCCCGCTCCAAGCAATTGGCAAGCGGCGGATTTGTCGAGATTCAGGCGGGCGTGTCTCGCGCCAGCTTCGCCTTGCTCGTCCTTGAAAATAGAAAAGTGTAGGAGAAGTCACATGGCAAGCGTTGCCGAACAGGAACTGAAATTGCACGTCTCGCCCTCCATCGATGAGCGGACGATCGACCATTTCGCCGAGAGGCAGATCGGCAATACGAAGCCCGAACCTGACCTGGAGCATGTCGCTCTATCGGCGGCGATGAAGGTAGCTCGCGAGGAGGCCCACGCGCTGGTCGCTCTCGCTGAGACTGTGTACGGGGACGGGTCGCAGCCGCTAGCTGCCGCCGTGATCCAAGTGGCTAGTGCGGCGCGCAAAAGTGGCGAGCGTGTCGCGGCCCGCTTGCTCGCCGCTCAGGAGAAGGTTGATACGACGATAGCGTCGCTTGAGAAAGTGACGTTTGCGCCCCCACCGGACGCCACGGCTGGAGAGCGGTACGATCAAGAGATTCGGGCCTCGCTGAAGGCACTGACTCCCGATGAACTCGCCAAGGAGATCAACGACGCTCTTGCGAGCAACGATATGGCGCTCATCGGTGCGGTGCTGCGCGCGCCAAGAGTCACGACCGGCATGAAGGCGGCCGAATTGGAATCCCTTCGCCACAGATTCCGCACCCAGCACTTTCCGAGCGAGATGCGCCGTCTGGAGCGTTTGAAGAAAATGCGCGTCGCGTCTGATGTGGGCGGTGGAGCATTCATCAAACTCGTGCAGCAGGCGGGCGACACTACCTTCGCCAATGCCGCCATGGCCGCGCGCTCCAAGCGCGAAAGCG
>NZ_RZRP01000514.1:0-4620 GCF_003997795.1 Mesorhizobium sp. M7A.F.Ca.US.005.03.2.1
GGCCAGCGCGCCCGTTCCGCAGCTTTCGCGGCACTTCGATTTCCGGCGCGCTGGCCTTCGGTGCCGAGCTTTTCGACCGCACGTCTTTCCAGGGCGAACGTAGCGTCATCGACATTTCGGGCGACGGACCGAACAATATCGGGCCGCCAGTCACCGCGACGCGTGATGCGGCGACTGCCAAAGGCATCGTCGTCAACGGCCTGCCGATCCTGATCAGCCCGTCGCCCACCTTCAGCCATCTCGACCAGTATTACGCGCAGTGCGTGACCGGCGGGCCCGGTTCCTTCGTGCTGCCCATCTATGCCGCCGCGGAGTTTTCGACAGCCATCCGGCGCAAGCTGATCCTCGAAGTGAGCGGCATTCGGGACAAGGCGAGAATCACCCCCGTCGACGCGGCCAAGCCGATAGACTGCCTGCAGGGCGAACGGGACAGGCGGTTTTTATCGGATCCGTATTTTCCCGAACTTGACCGCTGAGCTCTCGATAGTGCGGTTCACGCAATCCGGAGGGAAAACCGTTCCACGATTTTCCTGGAGTTGCTCTGGGTTCAGGCGAGCCGGGCGCCACATTGGTTGCGAAACTCGTTGGAGAGATCGCGGCGCCAGCGTCGGCCATGGACATAGCCTTGCATCAATTCCGGCAGCGAGTAGCCAAGCGCTTTCGACGATCGGTTGGCCATATAGCCCTGGAATGCCTCCGGTATCCTGCCTCGCAGGATATCGGCGATGAGCTGCCGCGAGATCATGTAAGGCGGAATGTGCGGGTAGGCGTGGGCAATATGAGGATGTTTGCCCATCAGGTTCGCATAGGCCTCGACATAGCCGTCACGGCGGCCGGAAATCGAGTTCTCCGAATTGTATTTCGTCCAGTCGAGGTCCTCGGACAGTTGCGCACCGAAGCGCCGGGCAAGGCGCAGCAGCAATTCGCGATCCTGCATGCGGGTGATGTCGCTGTCGTAGCCGCCGATGGCCAGCAAGGCTTCACGGCGAGCAGTGATCGCGGAGCCGGCGATGAAGATGGTCTGCCCAACCAGCGTCCGCTCAAGCATTGCGGGGCTCACGAATGCCTCTGGGTTGGCGCAGTTTGTGATGCGATTGCCCTTCAGGGACACGAACGAACTGATCAGCACTTGCAGTGCAGGATTTTCATCGAACCAGGTCAGGGTTCGTTCAAGCCGGTGCGGCAAGTAGATGTCGTCGGAATCGAGGAACGTCACCAACGGTGCCCGCGCCCGCTCGATGCCGGCATTCCTGGCGGCGTTGGCGCCTCGCCATTTCGCCCCGACATAGATCAGCCGCGGGTCCTGGATGCGGGCCAGCGCCGCTTCGGTCCCATCGGTCGAACCATCGTCGACGACAATGTGCTCAAACCTCGACATGCTCTGGGAGAATACGCTTTCCACGGCGCGCAACACTGTTTCGCGTCGGTTGTGGGTCGGCGTAATGACCGTGATGAGAGGTACTGGATCGATCCCGGCCATGTCTGTCAGCTGTTTCCTGCGCAGGGTTGCGCGTCTGTCCAGGACTTTTCGATTTTCAGAACGGTCGAATGGATTGGACTTCCCTTTCTCTACACCACATCACAGTCGGCGCGACGCTATAAAAAACGACTGCCCCTGTCACCCACCGTGCCGGTACTCAATCCAGGCGAGACAACGAATCCCCGCTCTTAGCGTTCCAATTGCAACAGCACCGCCGCACATAGCATTACGAATCACCGTGGAAGCAACCCATCATGACAGATAGCATACATCCCATTACCTCAGACGTAATCGCTTAGCGCTCGGCCTTTGGTCAGATTGCCCATGCAGAGGCCGGCAACTCGGCTTCGATGACAAGGGAGTTCAGTCATGGCCGCTTACGCCGTCGCCCATATGCGCCAAGCCACAATGGGTCCGCAGATCGTCGAATATCTGCATAGGATAGATGCCACGCTGGAACCTTTCGGCGGCCGTTTTCTGGTCCATGGCGGCGATGTGGAGGTGATCGAGAACGACTGGCCTGGCCATCTGATCATCATAGAATTTCCCGACAGGCAGCATGTGCATGGCTGGTACAATTCGCCGGCCTACCAAGCGATACTGGCGCTGCGCACGGACAATTCGGAGGCCGATGTGGTGTTCGTCGACGGCGTCGAACATCCGCACAAGGCCACGGATGTTCTGGAGCAATCGCCGGATCAAGGATCAATTGGACGCTGAACTGCGGTTCAAGGAATGGCGGTACAGCGTCTAGCTATGCCCAACATAGTCTGGCACCGTTTCGATTTTGTCGCGAACCATGCCAGTTGCGAAACTGAACTGGCCCCAAAACGCCAAACCATAAAATGCCTGACCGACAATCAGAGAAAAGGGAACCTGCCAAAGCGGCATCCCGGTTTCCCGGGCATGGCCTACGATCCGTCGTGTCGTGCGCCATGACATGGTGAGCCACCGGCTGAAGGACTTGACTATCCGTCGCGTGCGGCTCGGCGAATTGAGCGCAACGAACTTCCGGTCGGCGTCGCGACCTGTAACCAGGGCGCGCCAGTAAAAGAACCGCCAGCCCCGCGGCGAATAGTGATAAACGCGTGCGTTGACATTATGAATTTTGTGGCCTTCCCGCAGCAGTTCGCGCATCAGCAAAGTGCAGGAAACCTTGAAGCCGTTATGTTTTGGAAAAGGGTGGCTGAGGATCCACTCGCGTCGAAACGCTACATTGTTGGCGTTGATCGCTCGCTTCGAGGCAAATCGACCGTCTCCACGGGCCATCGGGAAAAACCAGATCAACGCAAAGGTTCTTGAAAAGAAGTCGTCGTATGAAAGGTATGCGCTGAACCGGTTGCTGAAACCGATGAGATTTCCCGAGCCAAGGCCTTCATCCCAACGCCGATCTCGTCCCAGTCGATCGACTTTGCATTCTCCATTTCGACGACGAGTGAATAAGTTGCGCGTTCTTCGACCATTTTTGCCCCCCCGAGCCGTCAGTGTGGCTATAGCCGCACTAGCCCGCTGTCAAACAGTCGACGCCATTTACACTGGTTCGCGATCGTCATACAGGGCGACTTTGCTCGGCGGCAAACACACTGTTGCTTGGCGAGTCGGGTCTTTGATCGGTGCGGAAATTACCGTTTCAGCAAGAACACTGCCTGCTGGCCGAAGAAATTCCAGAACCACCACGGCATCGACAGGCCGATCTTCTGGCCGGCGGCGTCGAGGGCGGTTGCCTTCTCGACTGTCGCGCCGAGTTCGTCGCACAGATTGACGAAATCGCGGATGGTGCAGAAGTGGATGTTGGGCGTGTCGTACCAGGAATAGGGCAGGTCCTTGGTCACCGGCATGCGGCCGTTGAGGAACAGCGACAGGCGCACACGCCAATGGCCGAAATTGGGGAAGGAGACGATGGCGCGGTTGCCGATCCTGAGCAGTTCGTCGAGCACCAGCTTGGGGTTGCGGGTGGCCTGCAGCGTCTGCGACAGGACGACGAAGTCAAAGCCCTTGTCGGGATAGAATTCGAGATCCTTGTCGGCATCGCCCTGGATGACCGAGAGGCCGCGCGCCACACATTCGTTGACGCCGCGCTGCGACAGCTCGAGTCCGCGGCCGTCGACCTGCTTGGTGTCCTGCAGCAGTTCGAGCAGCGAGCCGTCGCCCGAGCCGACATCGAGCACGCGCGACTGTGGCGGGATGAGGTTGGCGACGACTTCGAGGTCGACGCGCTGGTCGCGGTTGACGCTCATGGCTTCGCCTCCCGCCTGGCGCATGATCCCGATCCGAAAAGCCTGCAATTTTTCCGGGTCATGCGCTGAGCCCTCTCGCCCGGGCGGCCGAGCCGATGAAGCCGTTAATGGCGGCAAACAGTTCCGGCTCGTCGAGCAGGAATGCGTCGTGGCCACGGTCGGTCTCGATCTCGACGAAGGATACCGATGCGCCGGCGGCGTTGAGCGCATGCACGATCGAGCGGCTCTCCTCGGTCGGGAACAGCCAATCCGAGGTGAACGACACCAAGCAGAAGCGGGTTTTCGTGCCGGCGAAGGCATCGGCCAACCGGCCGCCATGGTCTGCGGCGAGGTCGAAATAGTCCATCGACCGCGTCATGTAGAGGTAGGAATTGGCGTCGAAGCGATCGACGAAGGTCATGCCCTGGTGCCGAAGATAGCTTTCGATCTGGAAGTCGGCGTCGAAGCCGAAGGTCAGCGCTTCGCGATCCTGCAGATTGCGGCCGAACTTGCGGTGCAGGGCGGCTTCCGACAGGTAAGTGATGTGGGCGGCCATGCGCGCTACCGCCAGGCCCTTTTCCGGGCGTTTGCCGTGCTCGAAATATTTGCCGCCATGCCAGTCCGGATCGGCCATGACAGCCTGCCGGCCAACCTCATGAAAGGCGATGTTCTGCGAGGAATGGCGCGCGCCGGTGGCGATCGGCAGTGCCGAGAAGACGCGCTCCGGATAGCTCGACGCCCATTCCAGCACCTGCATGCCGCCCATCGAGCCGCCGAGCACGCAAAACAGTTTCTCGATGCCGAAATGGTCGATCAGCATCTGCTGCGCCCGCACCATGTCGCGGATGGTGATGATCGGCAGGGCAAGCCCATCGGGCTTGCCGGGGGCGGGGTTGGCCGAGGCCGGGCCCGGGGGCCCAAAGC
>NZ_RZRP01000515.1:0-4619 GCF_003997795.1 Mesorhizobium sp. M7A.F.Ca.US.005.03.2.1
CCACCGTGGCGATCGCCGACGTCGCCGCCTATGTGCGCTATGGCACTGCACTCGACCGCGAAGCGCTGAAGCGCGGCAACTCGGTCTATTTCCCGGATCGTGTCGTGCCGATGCTGCCCGAGCGCATCTCCAACGATCTCTGCTCGCTGCGCGAGGGCCAGGACCGGCCGGCATTGGCGGTGCGCATGATCTTTTCGGCCGAGGGCCGCAAGCTCAGGCACACCTTCCATCGCGTCATGATGAAGTCGGCGGCAAAGCTCGCCTACCAACAGGCTCAGGCGGCGATCGACGGCGCGCCGGACGACAAGACAGGCCCGATCCTCGAAACCGTGCTGAAGCCACTGTGGGACGCCTATGCGATCCTGAAGCGCGGCCGCGATGGCCGCCAGCCGCTCGAACTCGATCTGCCGGAGCGCAAGATCGTACTCAAGCCGGACGGCACCGTCGACCGCGTCATCGTGCCGGAGCGGCTCGATGCCCACAAGCTCATCGAAGAATTCATGATCCAGGCCAATGTCGCCGCGGCCGAGACGCTGGAGGCGAAGAAGCAGGAGCTGGTCTATCGCGTCCACGACGCGCCGTCGCTCGCCAAGCAGGAATCGCTGCGCGAGTTCCTGCAGACATTGGGCCTGTCACTGGCGCGCGGCGCGCAGATGCAGCCAAGCCAGTTCAACGGCATTTTGGAGCGCGTGCGCGGCGCCGACAATGAAGGCCTTGTCAACGAAGTGGTGCTGCGCTCGCAGAGCCAGGCCGAATACTCGCCAAAAAACATCGGCCATTTCGGTCTCAACCTCCGCCGCTACGCCCATTTCACCTCGCCGATCCGCCGCTATGCCGATTTGATCGTGCATCGCGGACTTATTGCCGCACTCGGACTGGGTCCGGGTGGGCTGACGCAGGACGAAGCGGCACGGCTCGAAGATGTCGCGGTGCTGATCTCCGGCACGGAACGCCGCGCAATGGCGGCCGAGCGGGACACGGTCGACCGTCTGATCGCCGCCTATCTCGCCGAACGCGTCGATGACCGCTTCGATGCCCGCATCTCCGGCGTCACCAAATCAGGACTATTTGTCCAATTGCCGCAGTATGGCGCGGATGGTTTCATCCCGGTGTCAACTCTGGGCGGCGATTACTATATATACGATGAAACGGCTCGCTCCCTGTTCGGAGAACGCTCTGACAAAGGCTACCAACTCGCGGACCGCGTCGAGGTCCGGCTTATCGAGGTGGCGCCGATGGCCGGCGCAATGCGCTTCGAGATGTTGACCGACCCAAAGCCTCTGCCGGGCTCCAAGCGGTCGTTTCACAAGGCCAAGGGCCGCGCCCGCGCGTCGCAATCGCGACCGGGTTCGCGCGGCAGGAGACGATGATGACAACAGCCATGGAAGAACAGGTTTTCGGCGGAGAACATCACTCGGGCCGGGCCGCACGCCCGCTGTGGACGGCGATGAAGCGCGGCCTGCTCGGCCGCTGCCCGCATTGCGGCGAAGGCAAGCTGTTTCGCGCTTTTACCAAGACCGTCGACACATGCGGCGTCTGCGGCGAGGAATTGCATCACCACCGGGCCGACGACCTGCCGGCCTACCTCGTCATCGTCATTGTCGGCCACATCGTGCTGGGCGCCTTCATGGGCGTTGAGGCGACGTCGACTTTGTCCATATGGCAGCACATCGCCATCTGGGTGCCGCTGACCATCCTTTTGTCGGTTGCGCTGCTGCAGCCGGTCAAGGGTGCCGTCATCGGGCTGCAATGGGCCTTCTATATGCACGGCTTCGGCGGCGAGCACGACGTGATCGAGCCGCATCCCGGAGCCTAGGCCGCAGCCAAGAACGCTGCCTGGCGCAACATACCGACCGTGAAAGGCCACTTTCGCTTGCCAGAAGTTTCCGCTAGGTCCTGCGCATGGACGGTATGACCAAGGCGGAAGTCGACAGGATCGAGCGGAGCATGATCGCTCATAGCGACCGGCCAATTCGCCCGCGCGACGCGGCAACCCTCATCCTGCTCGACCGCAAGGACGACGACGTACTGGTTCTGATGGGTCGCCGCCATGCCGGCCACGCCTTCATGCCGGGCAAGTTCGTCTTTCCCGGCGGCCGCACCGATCCGGCCGATAGCCGCATACCGGTCGTCGCCGCCCTGCACCCGGAGCAGGAAGCCAAGCTGATCGCCGGGCCGGGGCGCACAAGCGCCGCACGAGCCCGCGCCATCGCCCTGTCGGCCATCCGAGAGACCTATGAGGAAGCCGGGCTGCTGATCGGCCGCAAGGGTGCTTTCGCAACTCCCAGATCCGACTGGCAAGGCTTTGCCGAACACGGCGTGCAACCCTCTCTCGACATGCTGCGCTTCGTCGCGCGCGCCATCACGCCGCCCAACCGGGTGCGCCGCTTCGACACCCGCTTCTTCAGCGCGTGGCGTGACGACGTCGCGGTCGAACTGCCCGGTGGCGGTCCGACCAACGAACTGGAAGAGCTGGTCTGGCTGCCGCTTGCCAAGGCCAGGGAAGCCGACATACCCGACATCACCCGAATGATCCTGGACGAGTTGGAAAAGCGCCTCGCCCATGATCCACTGTTGCGTCCAGGCGGTCCCGTGCCCTTCTACCGGCTTGTCCGCAGCCGCTTCATCCGCGAACTTCTCTAGAGCAATTCCAGGAAAGTGTGACGCGGTTTTCCGTCCGAATTGCGTAAGATCAAACAGACAGAGTATTCAGCATCCATGACGGTCGATACCCAACCAAAGGGCGACGAGCGCGTACACTGGCTGCCGATGGTGGCGGCGATCTCGTCGATCAGCGTCGTCGGCATCGCCATCGGCCTCGGCATGCCGCTGCTCAGCGTCATCCTTGAAACACGCGGCCACTCGGCTTCGATGATCGGCCTCAACACCGCCGTCGCCGGCCTCGCCTCGATCGCCGGTGCGCCGCTGGCGACCCCGCTCGCCATGCGCTTCGGCGTTGCCTGGACCATGATCGCCATGATCGCCGCCGGCGCGCTGGCCTTTGTCGGCTTCCATTTCGCACCCGATTTCTGGATGTGGTTTCCACTGCGCATCGTGCTGCACATTGCGCTGACGGTGCTGTTCATCCTGTCTGAATTCTGGATCAGCACCTCGGCGCCGCCGCACCGGCGCGGCCTTGTCCTTGGCATCTACGCCACTGTCCTGTCGCTCGGCTTTGCCGCCGGACCGTGGCTGTTCGCTCATCTCGGCAGTTCCGGCTTCAGGCCGTTCGGCGTCATCATCGCGTTGGTGACGCTGGCGGCCATACCCGTGCTGGCAGCACGCAACGAGAGCCCGTCGATCGCCTCGGATGGCGAAACCAGCAATTTCCTGCGCTACATCTGGCTGGTGCCGTCGGCGACCGCTGCCGTGCTGGTGTTCGGCGCGGTGGAAACCGGCGGCTTTGCGCTGTTCCCGATCTACGGCAGCCGAATCGGCTATTCCGAGGCCGATGCGGCCCTTCTGCTGACCATGATCGGCCTCGGCAATGTGTTGTTGCAGATCCCGATCGGCATGATCAGCGACCGCGTCAGCGATCGCCGCTACCTGCTGATTGCCTGCGCGACGGTCGGTCTTATCGGCACCGTGTTCATGCCCTTCTTCGCCCAGAATTGGCATTTGATGGCCGCGCTTCTGTTCGTCTGGGGCGGCGTCGTCGCCGCCATGTACACGATCGGCCTTGCCCATCTCGGCTCGCAGCTTTCCGGCCATGAACTGGCGTCGGCCAATGCCGCCTTCGTGCTGTGCTACGGCGTCGGCATGGTGCTCGGCCCGCAGGCGATCGGCATCGGCATGGATGCGTTCGGCCCGTCCGGCTTCGGCTGGTCGCTCGGCCTGTTCTTCGCCGCCTATATCGCTTTGGTCGCCGTCAGGTTGGTTCGCAAGATCCTGCTGTAGCGCGACTGCGGCCAGCCATGCATTTGGCACGGCACGGTGACAGGCTGCTGACAGAACCGTGTCAGGAGCACAGGGCTAAAAAGGTGTCCCAAAACACTTGAGGACACTTCCATGATCGACAGCGGCTTTGAAACCACATCGCTACGAATGACACTGCTTCTGCTCGTGACCTTCCAGGCTCCGGCCACCGACGTCGACCGCATCATGGATGCGGTGGTGGCGATCGCGCCGCTGGCCATGGGCAAATATGACCGCAATGCCTATCAGTCGGCGCACGGCATCGAACGCTACAGGCCGCTTGACGGTGCGGCCGCCGGCGCCGAAACCGAATTGCGGCGGCGCCCCGGCACGGTCGAGGTTTCCTTCGAACTGCCGGACGACCAGGCGCTGGCCGCCCGCGTCGTCGAGGCGATTTTCCAGGCGCACTCCTACCAGGAACCGGTGATCCGCATTCAGCCGATTCTCGCCAGCCGTTCCAAGGGGCTGGACGACCGCGCCAATCCGAATCGCTGGTGGAACACGACCGGAGACTGGAAGAAGGTTGCGGCATCGGCGACGGAAACCGCATGATTTCCGCTCGCGAGCCGGCTCTGGTGGGTCGCGCAAGGCCTACCGGGCTTGACTTTCCGGGCGCGTTCTTTATGTGTCGCGCCAAGTTTCCCGCGTCCGGGTGTTTCCCCGTGCTCCAGCGGCCAAAACCCCACGAACAAACGGACTGATAT
>NZ_RZRP01000516.1:0-4614 GCF_003997795.1 Mesorhizobium sp. M7A.F.Ca.US.005.03.2.1
GTAAAGATGGATGCAATGGCTGGCCTCGGATCCGTACCGGCTCCTACGCATCAAGCGAAGGAATTCCTGGCCTATGAAACAGAATGCAGGAACGTGCTGAAGCCGCTGCTGGCAGGGCTGCTCGACATGGCTGAAGCCGCCGGCTGGAACCGGCGAACCGCGGCGTCGGCACTGATGTTCCTCGCAGCGCAGCAAGTGTCGGCAACATCCGAGGTATCCGCCGGCAGCGGCTGAACGGAAATCGGCCAGTCCCTTCACCTATCCGCGGCGGGCCGTGCTTCCCGGTGTTCGGCCCGCCGCAGGCCCTGAACAATCGAGAGGAGGCACAAGCCATGAATCGCGGGCAATTCGAGGAACCGGTCACACTTCTGGTCGGAATGGGCTTTCCGAGGAAGATCGACAGCGTGATGGAAGCCTATGCACTGCTGCAGGACTGGCCGAGCGCCGGCCGCAACGGCGCCCATGCCATCGCACTCAACGCTTGCAAGGCGGGCATCGTCGGCGAAATCGATCCGGAGACGGTGCGGGCCACGCTGGTCAGCTTCGCGCGCCGCCACGACATACTGGTGCCTGACATGGTTACGCCGCTCGCGACGGCGGCGGGTGGTGCGCTGCGCACCAGCTGAACTACGATGACGGCGCTGCATCAGCGCCTGAACACGCTGTTCTTGCGATAGGCCAGGCGCCCACCGGACACGTTGGAATTCCGTTTCGGGCGGTAGTGTTCTCGTTGGTCAGTCGAGCGAACGCGTCAGCAAGACTGACCTGTTCTGCCCGAATAGCGCCTCTGAGCGCGCCCTTCCGGTTAAAAAAGTATCATCCATTGTCTTGAATCGTGGTGGCGCCTGTTGTCATGAGCCGGTACCGTGGCTCTTGAAATGCAGAGCCGAAACCAATTCGGCCGGTTTAGGGAATTGGGCCGAACGCGGCAAATATCCGTGCCGGCCGGGAGGAAACGGACATGGAACCGGACCTGGAAGTTGTCCAGATACGACGCGGGGAGTCCTTCAAGGCGTGGTCGCATGGCTACCCCTTCCATACGGTGCGCTGGCACTTCCATCCAGAATATGAACTGCATCAGGTAATCTTCACCAACGGCCGCTATTTCGTCGGCGACTTCATCGGCGAGTTCGAGCCGGGCAATCTGGTGCTGACGGGGCCGAACCTGCCGCACAATTGGGTCAGCGACATCCCCAAGGACAGCTCGATCCCGCTGCGCGGCCGCATCATTCAGTTTTCCGAAAGTTTCATCGGCGATGCCATGCATGTGCTGCCGGAGCTGGCGGGGCTTGCGGCTCTGCTCGAGGCGTCGCGGCGCGGCGTGCTGTTTTCCAACCGCACCAGCAAGGCGCTGGCGCCATTGATGGAAGAGATGATGCAGGCGCAGGGCGTGCGCCGCATCGAGCTGTTCATGATGATCGCCGGCCTGCTAAGCCGCGCCCAGGAATTCCAGCTGCTGGCCAGCGCCAGCTATCGGCCCGATCCGTCGGGCTACATGACCGCCGGCATGAACAAGGCGCTCGCCTATATCAGGGAGAACCTGACGCAGCTGTTCGACGAGGCGGATCTCGCCGCCATCGCCGGCCAGTCGACCGGGGCCTTCTCGCGCTCGTTTCGCCGCCACACCGGCATGTCGCTGGTGCAGTACGTCAAGCGGCTGCGCATCAATCTCGCCTGCCAGATCCTGATGAGCGACGAGCAGGCCTCGATCACCGACATCTGCTACGAGGTCGGCTTCAACAACCTGTCCAATTTCAACCGGCAGTTCCTGGCGGAGAAGGGCATGCCGCCCTCGCGCTTCAGGCGCCTGCTGGCCGACAACATCAACGCGGGAAAAGCCGCTTAACGGAGGAGCCAGGGAGGAACCAAGGGAGGATTTTTCTTTTGCATGACGGACGTGAGCCGCGTTGAGCGGTTCGCGATGGGGAACGCTTGTCTCGAATTCCTCCGTCGGCGGAGGACGTCGGCGCGGCTCGAAAGTCCAGCGCCGGACCCTGGTTCCCCTGCAGTTGGGGCGAGGGTGGATGGGTGTCTTCAGACCACCAAAGCAGTCAACGACCTTCTTACAACATATCCAGAAACGGAGAAGACCGAATGACCAAACTTTCAATTTCATTGAAGTCCACTGGCAAGTCCGCCGGCATGGCAGCGCTTGCGCTGTCGCTGCTGGCAGGCACCGCCGCTATCGCCAAGGCAGCCGAAGTCACCGACGCCACCGTCGCCTTCCTGATGCCTGATCAGGCCTCGACCCGTTACGAACAGCATGATTATCCCGGCTTCGCCGCCGAGATGAAGAAGCTATGCCCGGGCTGCAAGGTGCTCTACCAGAACGCCGATGCCGACGCCTCGCGCCAGCAGCAGCAGTTCAACTCGGTGATCTCGCAGGGCGCCAAGGCGATTGTGCTCGACCCCGTCGACTCGACCGCCGCCGCCTCGCTGGTCAAGCTGGCGCAGAGCCAGGGCATCAAGGTCATAGCCTATGACCGGCCAATCCCGACAGCGCCGGCCGACTTCTATGTCTCGTTCAACAATGAAGGCATCGGCAAGGCCATCGCCGATTCGCTGGTCGAGCACCTGAAGGCGCTGAAGGTCGATCCGGCCACCGGCGGCGTTTTACAGATCAACGGTTCGCCGACCGACGCGGCGGCCGGCCTGATCAAGAAGGGCATCCATGCCGGCCTCGACAACAGCGGCTACAAGATCCTGGCCGAATACGACACGCCGGAATGGGCGCCGCCGAAGGCGCAGCAATGGGCCGGCGGCCAGATCACCCGCTTCGGCCCGAAAATCCTCGGCGTGGTTGCCGCCAATGACGGCACCGGTGGCGGCGCCATCGCGGCCTTCAAGGCGGCCGGCGTCGATCCGGTGCCGCCGGTGACCGGCAATGACGCGACCATCGCAGCCTTGCAGCTGATCATCGCCGGCGACCAGTACAACACCATCTCCAAGCCGAGCGAGATCGTGGCGGCGGCCGCCGCCAACATCGCCATCAAGCTACTTTCTGGCGAGACGCCTAAGGCCGAGATGACGCTGTACGATACGCCCTCGCAGCTGTTCACGCCGGCTGTTGTGACGCAGGAAAACCTGAAGGCCGAGATCATCGACAAGAAGATCAACACCGCGGCCGAGCTCTGCGTCGATCGTTACGCGGAAGGCTGCAAGAAGCTGGGCATCGGGAACTGACCGCGACCCTTGCCCGCTCCGCTGCCTGGCCACCCGCGCGGTGGCCAGGCAGCGCTCATGCGAAATTTTTGAACCGGTTTTGAAAGGCTTCCTGGCATGACCGATACCTCGGACGAACCGGTTCCGGCAGGCGAGCTGGTGCTCAGCCTGCGCGGCGTTTCGAAGAATTTCGGCGCCGTTTCGGCGCTCACCGACATCGATCTCGATGTTCATGCAGGCGAAGTGGTGGCGCTGGTCGGCGACAATGGCGCCGGCAAGTCGACCCTGGTCAAGATCCTGGCCGGCGTGCATCAGCCGAGCTCAGGCACGATCAGTTTTCGCGGCAAGCCGGTGACGCTTGCCGATCCGAGTGCCGCGCTGACGCTCGGTATCGCCACCGTGTTCCAGGACCTGGCGCTGTGCGAGAACCTCGACATCGTCGCCAACATCTTCCTTGGCCGCGAACTCAGCCCGCTGCGGCTGGACGAGGTGGCGATGGAAGTGCGCGCCTGGACGCTGCTCAACGAGCTTTCGGCGCGCATCCCGAGTGTCCGCGAAGTGGTCGCTTCACTGTCGGGCGGCCAGCGCCAGACGGTGGCGATCGCGCGCTCGCTGCTGCTCGAACCCAAGCTCATCCTGCTCGACGAGCCGACGGCAGCGCTTGGCGTGGCGCAGACGGCGGAAGTGCTCAATTTG
The DNA here is from genome assembly GCF_003997795.1 of Mesorhizobium sp. M7A.F.Ca.US.005.03.2.1. NCBI lineage: Bacteria > Pseudomonadati > Pseudomonadota > Alphaproteobacteria > Hyphomicrobiales > Phyllobacteriaceae > Mesorhizobium > Mesorhizobium sp. M7A.F.Ca.US.005.03.2.1. The sequence continues at coordinate 3,859 of NZ_RZRP01000516.1, forward strand.
ATCGAGCGGGTGCGCGACCGCGGCCTCGGCGTCGTCATCATCAGCCACAACATGGAAGACGTGCGCGCCGTCGCCGACCGCATCGTCGTGCTGCGGCTTGGCCGCAACAACGGCATCTTCTCGCCCGATGCCTCGAACCAGGAACTGGTCAGCGCCATCACCGGCGCTTCGAACAATTCGGTGTCGCGGCGCGCCGAGCGCAGGCAGGCCAGGCAAGACCAGACCCAGGAGCCACGCCCATGAGCCGCGAAGCCGAACAGGCTGCCCCCGTGCCGCCGCAGCTCGACCGCGCCGATGTGCGCGTCAAGCACGAGGCGGGGATCGGCGGCGCCATCCGCCGGTTCTTCGACCGGGTCCGCTCGGGCGATCTCGGCTCGCTGCCAGTGATTGTCGGGCTGGTCATCATCTGGACGGTGTTCGCCAGCATCAACCCGATCTTCCTGTCGAGCAGCAATCTGGTCAATCTGCTGTTCGATTGCTCCACCGTCGGCGTCATCGCGCTCGGCATCGTCTGCGTTTTGATGGTCGGCGAGATCGACCTGTCGGTCGGTTCGATCAGCGGCTTTGCCTCGGCCATGGTCGGCACGCTGTGGGTCAACCAGGGCTGGCCGGTGGCGCTCGCGATTCTGGCCGCTGTTGCCGTCGGCGGCTTCATCGGCGCCCTCTATGCGCTGCTGTTCAACCGGCTCGGCATGCCGAGCCGGTTGAACAGCAGCGCATAGAGGGCGCCGATGAAGCCGCCGACGGCAACAGCGG
>NZ_RZRP01000517.1:0-4612 GCF_003997795.1 Mesorhizobium sp. M7A.F.Ca.US.005.03.2.1
ACCGTCCCCACCGCCGCCGGCGGGGCTGGAGACGGGTTTGCCGCAGTTATTGGCGGCATGGTCGCCGTCGCGTCCGGTGCTACCGCCGACGTGGTCCTTCGGTCGTCCTTCGATTTTAACTGATTTCCCGCCTCGGCCCGTTCCGGCTCACGCGCCGAGAACGGGCCGGTTTAGATTCTTTTCGGTGAACGATGACAATGACATTGGTCCACAGATCGAATGAGAGTGGCAGCGCGAACCAACCGGGAAATGGCAACGATGATCGTGCGCCCGGGTTTGTGGCCTCCGTCGCTTTGCCGGACAGAGAAAACATTGCCGACCTTGTCAGACGAACAGAGCGCATGGCCATCTTGGTGGTTCTTGGACTGAGCGGCTGGTTGATGCTCGTCCCCGCTATTTATCTTGTGCTGACGCACGGGATATGAAGCTTGCGGGACATCCGTGCGCGCCCAGGGTTGGATTGCAATCGCATCGGATCGCGGCTTCCGCAGCCGTTTCGTGTCACCGGCAATGTGGGCGGGACGGGCTGTATTGCTGGCGCGAGGCGCAGGTGCTTGGATCACCGCGGCCTACGTCCGGCATGCTTGGAGCGCTATAATCCAACTAGCCGAACGTAATCGGCTTCTGGCTTGCCGTAGGTGCCGTTTGCGCAGGCCGCAAGTCCGCTGCGGTCCCTGATGTGCACTTCGCCACGTCGAGAATAGCTGAAACCACGTCCTTCCAGAACTTGCAGCCCAACGGTAACGCCTGGGCGTCTTGCTCCAAGCATGACGGCGAGAAACTCATGGGTGATCGCAAGGCGCTCGCCGTGGACCCGATCGTCACACATTAGAAGCCAGCGCGCCAACCGCTCTTCAAGGTTTGATTTTGCGTTGATCAGGGCCGTATAGCTGGTCTGGATGTGGAAGTAGTGGACATAGCGCAACAGGAAAAGGCGCAACGTTGGGCTGTTCGCAAGAGCCTCCTTGAAGGGCTCGGTTCCCATCCTGAAAGCGCTGCCGGCCGACTGAACGTAACATTGATGCGCTGCATAGTCAGCGCCCATCACGAGCGCGGCACCGGTCATTCCCTCAAAGCCGACAAGGCCCACCTCGGCTTCCTTACCTGAAGCCGTCGCGACCACAGAAGCGATGCCGTCCTCCAGGAAGTACACCGTCTCGATCTCCGAATCGGCTTTCTCTAAGGTCATTTTCGGCTCGAGGTCACACAGTTCAAGGTGTGGCTGCAAAAGCCCCAGGTCACCAGGGTCAAGCCTGCGCAACAATTGGTTTCTGTAGGAATCGTTCTCTGGATTGGTCATAGCTCAATCCCGCTTGGGGCAAGAGCTTTCCAATCTCCCTGCCGTCTGCGCCCGTAGACACGTGCAGACGATTTAAAAAATATACGCCCTCTGGCGCGCGATTGACAGTGAAATGCAACCTGATGCACGGCGTCCCCTCAGCCGCCGAATTACAAAAGAGGGGTGTACAAAGTTAAAGGGTTGGAATCGTACAGAACTCTGCTTCGTACGAATCCGACAATTTGTGATCGCAGCCAACGAGCCGGCATGATGTAGATGGTTATCAATGTCGAGGCAGAGCGACGAGAGGGCGACCGACCGACTGGCAACGCGACGGCTGTGCCCCATAACGGGTCAAAAGTTTGGCATCTAAATTGCTTTCACAGGTATGGGGTGGGCGAGAGCCCGTCGCTTCGCAAATGGAGCGGCGGGTCTACCCTACCAGTGACTGTCGAATGGCCGCGGCAGCAGAATGTACCGCCTTTCAGCAGAAACTAACGGAACATCCGTACTCGCCCAAAGTTGGGTTGCAGGAAGCATCGCATGCGGGCTTCCGCAGCCCGTTTCGTGTCACCGGCAATGTGGGCGGGGCGGGCTGTTTTGCGTTGGTACGCAATTTATACCGCTGACTACTTGTGGGTAATCCAGTCCAACAAGCCAACGTCAACCTGCTCGCACCCGACATATTCGCGGACCAGGCTTTCAGCCAGGTGGCGCCATTCACACTCGGGAACGCTTGCTTCCCTGACCAGGTTTCGAAATGCAGAGCGGAGAATGTCGGCATCGAAGGCCGAGACAGCAACAGGACCTGGGTCCAGATCTTCCCAACCTCGGGCCATGTCATCGCGATGACGTTGGCGAAGGCGCTTGAGCAGTTCGCGCGAGGCCTCGATTGCGCGTCGGGAGTGGTCCATATCACGGCGAAATGAGGCAGTTCCGGCCAGGGAATGGTGCCGCAACCGAAAGCTGGTTTCTATAACCGCGCGTGCGACTTCTATATGCGTTTCTGCCATCGCGGCCTCCCTTCCTGCGAAAGGATTTATTTACTCTCTTGTCACGCGTGACCCAAGAAGGATTCAACGTACGGTTTGATACGAAGGGGTGGCGCGCAGATGGGCATGGTCCCGAACGAACGAAGGGCCTGAACGGCAAACTATTTGCGATCCAGGCCCCTAGCCGTCGGGTTCGTGGCGACATTGCGCCCGCGGAATGCCGTTCACAAGCTGGACCTTGGTCTTGCCATTCCCGCGGAGGGCGTCAAAGTCGGAGACGCGCTGAACAGTTAGAACTTCATCGCGATGCCGACGCGGAAATCGTGCGTCTGAAGCGTGTGTTCCAGCGTGCATCCGCCGCCACAATATTCAAGCGACTTCTTGCCGAAGAAGGAGAAGTCGTATTCGCCGCGCAAGAACACGTTGTGTGTGAGCGCGACGTCGATGCCTGCTCCAACAACACCACCGACCAAGGTGGCATCCCGCTCAGCGTTTCCACCCGGGTAGAATGTCTTCAGCTTTGCAGCGGTTACACCAGCCGTGACAAACGGCATGTAGGCTCCCATGTCCATGCCAACGCGACCCTTTACGGATCCGAACAAACCTGTGGAGGCGTCAAGGACGCCTGGGCCTGGAATATCGTCGAAGGTGTTCTTCTTGAAGCGGTAGCCAAGCTCGCCTTCGACGCCATAGACAATCTTGCCGGATTGGAGGTTATAGCCTGCAAAGCCGCCGACCGTTGCCGAGCCGACATTATGCGTTGCGCCAGCCTGGGCGCCCGGTCCATAGATCTTGTAGTGTTCCAACGTTCCGGCGCCGAACACGCCGGCGTATGGCCCTTGCCAGGTCCATTCAGGGGTATCGACAGGAGCGATCGTCATATCGGCAGCCATGGCCGGAGCCGCGGAAAGCGCAACGAATGAAGCGAGCAAAAAAGCTTTCATGAAATCCCCATCAAAATCGCCAATCGCCTTATATCGATGAGCCTGCAACTTTGTATATAGCTAGGAAGTCACACCCGTAGGCTAAGTTGCTGCGCCTGAATTCGGCGAAATAGGTATCGGGATGGCCGGTGCAAGCAGGCATCCCTCGAAGAGCTCAATACTTCCGCGTCAGGCTTCGATGCGGGCATTATCGAGAAATTCAAGTGCGGAGCGTGGAAGGGTGCCGTTCTGATCTTCAATGAAGCCGCTGCCGCACGGATCAGGCTTGCAGCTGTGTTCGTGAAGAATGCCGATGGGTATACCGGACGGCTCAATCCGCAGCAATCAGGAAGGATGCCGTCGACGCCATAGTTAGGCGGCGGCGCGCAGGGCGGTGACTCGCCCAATGTCCGGGTCCCTTCTCAGCCATCTATCGGTAAAGTCCCGGGTATTTGGCCTTCTCAGCCTGGCAATTTCCCGCTCTCTGGACCGCCATGGCGTAAGCTCTTTCATAGGTGCGAATGGCCTTCCGGAACTTAGGAGGATTAGGCGTCAGGTGTTTTTCTAATCCCCTCGTACAAAAGCACAGGGACAGCAATGATAGCTTTTCCATCTTCTGTAGGCCTCAGCCGGCACCTTTGCATAACGCCGTTGAGGTTACCTGCCATTTTAGCGGCCAAATTTAACTTGGCATCGGGCATCCCGACCAGGAAGTGGATATTGTCCTGTCCTGCCGAAGCCGCCGAAGACGCGAAGCAAATTGCGGCGGCGAGTGCGACCAAAATGCGGATCAAAGTGACGTCCCCCCAATATTCCCAAATCTGAGCCAGGCTGAATATTTGGCAACCTAGCACCAAGCACACTATCCACAAATATGACACCTTCAAAACGCTCTCGCTCGATGCGCCAATGGGAGGGACTGACCTTAGGCGAATCGATTTGCTGGTGGCGCCGGAACCTTACGAGCCGGAGGAGGACGAAGAGGATGATCCGGATACGGTGATGCTCTGGGGCGGATACTCGCGTTGGCAAATGAAAAATTCCAGGTGGATAAGCGGTGGATCGAACCCGAACCTTGTTTTCTAAGCTTTTGAAAATGTTATGGTTTTTGCATTGTGCTGGTGCCCCCGGACGGAATCGAACCGCCGACCTTCGGTTTACAAAACCGCTGCTCTACCAGCTGAGCTACAAGGGCACGGCGCTCCGGTTAGCATATTTGTTGCGCCAGTAAAGACAAAACTCCGTTTTTCCCGGCATGCCGCATGGGCCGTCGGCGAGGGCATCCTGAAAACCGCCGGATTGCTTCCTACATCTAGGGAAGGGTGCAATCGCTTCGAGCAGGGGTGTCGCATGATCAGATTTGTCATCATTCTCCCGATCATCTTCGTGGCCTGGATGCTGCTGGTGAAGATCATCAG
>NZ_RZRP01000518.1:0-4608 GCF_003997795.1 Mesorhizobium sp. M7A.F.Ca.US.005.03.2.1
CGTGAAATCCTTGGCCGGCCAGGCGCGCCATGCGGCGGCCGATCTTGCCGCGGCCGACGAGCCCAAGCGTGGCGCCGGACATGTCGCGCCCCAGCCAGCGTTGCTCGGGCCAGATCCAACCATCACGTGACACCGCCGCGGTGATGGAGGGCAGCCGCTTGGCCAGCGCGATCATCAGCGCGAAGGCGCCTTCGGCGACGGTTTCCTCAGCATAATCCGGCACGTTGACAACGGGAATGCCACGCCGCATCGCGGCGGGGATGTCGATGGCATCGACGCCGACGCCATATTTGACAATGCCGTTCAATCTGGGAGCCGCCTCGATCACCCGTGCGGTGATCGGCGTGTAGCACATCAGCAAAAGATCGGCGTCCGCAACGGCCTGCATGAGATCAGCTTCGGGGATGCCGTCCGGCAGCGTCACCAGTTCGACCCCCCTCGCCCGCAAGCCGGCGTCGATGCCGGGACATTCGAGTTCGCGGTCGGTGCGCACGGCCTTCATGGTCAGGCCGCCAGCACCGTGCGCTCGACGATGTCGAGCGCGCCGTCGAGGTCGGTTTTCGAAATGACCAGCGGCGGCGACAGCGTCAACACGTTGCCTTGGCTGATCTTGAAGCTCAGCCCCTGTTCAAGGCAAGCATAGAAGACGCGCTCGGCGAGATCGCGTGCCGGCTGGCGCGTATCGCGATCCTCGACGAGCTCGACGCCGACCATCAGTCCCCTGCCCCTGACGTCGCCGACATGGGGCGACCGCGCCATCAGGTGCTGCATGCGCCCTAGCATGTGCCGACCGAGTTCGGCCGCGCGCTCGACCAGCCCTTCCTCCAGGATGATGTCGATCGTCGTCAATGCGGCGCGGGTCGTCACCGGGTTCTTCTCGTGGGTGTAGTGGCCGATCGCGAAGCCACCGGTGACGTCGAGATCGCGGCGCGCGATGATGGCGGCAATCGGCAGGACGCCGCCGCCGAGCGACTTGCCGATGACGACGATGTCAGGCGTCACATCATCATGCTCGTGCGCGAAGAATTTGCCGGTCTTGCCAAGGCCGGTCGGGATCTCGTCGAAGATCAAGAGCGTGCCGTGCCGGTCGCAGGCCTCGCGCACCCGCTTCCAGAAGCCCGGCGGCGGCGGGTTTGGCGTCGCCCGCATCGGTTCGGCGACGACCGCCGCCACGTCCTGCTCGCGGCCAAGGACGTAGGCAATCATGTTGGCGCAGGCGAGGCCCGATGCTTCCAGGGAATCGTGGCCATAGGGGCAGCGATAGCCGTCCCAAGGCGCGACGTGCTCGGTGCCGGTCATCATCGGGCCTGATATGTGCGAGCGGAAGGTCGCCTCGCCACCAACGCTTGCTGCGCCGAAGCCGGCGCCATGGAACGCATCCCAGAACGACACCGTCTTGAAGCGGCCGGTCGCGGCGCGGGCGATCTTCAGCGCGACCTCGATGGCGTCCGAGCCGCCGGTGGTGAACAGCACCTTGCCGAGATTGCCGGGCGCTAATGCCGCCAGCTTCTCGGCCAGTTCGACGGCGGGCTCACAGGTGAAGCGGCGCGGCGCAAAGCAGAGCTCATCGAGCTGCTTCTTGATGGCGGCCACAAGCCTCGGGTGGCCATAGCCGAGGTGATGGACGCTGTTGCCGTGGAAATCCATGAAGCGGCGACCGGCGGTGTCCTCGATCCAGATGCCTTGCGCCTTGGCGATCGTCGACAAACAGGGGCTGGACAGGCTCTGGTGCATGAAGGCGGCCGCGTCGCGATCGAGCAGGCCGCGGATCCGCGGATCGCCCTGCCCGGCATCCCAGCGACCGCGAGCCGCTGTGGTGTTGGAATCGCCTTCGGTGTGCACAAGTTCAGATATCGCGGCCATCATGGTCTCCGAAATGCGAATGAGGGAGCGGCGAACGCTCCCTCGATTGTTCTATCCGTCAATGCCGTCCGGTCAGGACCAGGGCAGCGAAAATGTCTTCACATTGGTGTAGCTCTTCATCGCTTCGATGACGCCTTCCTTGTAGCCGTTGCCCGAATCCTTGATGCCGCCGAAGGGCGACATCTCGATGCGATAGCCCGGCACTTCCCAGATGTTGACGGTGCCGACCTGCAGCCCGGCGATGTATTTCTGCATGCGGGGAAACGAGTTGGTGCAGACGCCCGACGACAGGCCGAAGGCGGTCGAGTTGGAGAGCGCAATCAACGCCTCGTCATCGTCCGGCGCACGCACGATCGGGATGATCGGCCCGAAGGTTTCTTCCATGACCAGCTCGGATGTATGCGGCACGCGATCGACGACGATTGGCGGCAGCAACGCGCCCTGGCGGCCCGGATTGTAGAGAATGTCGGCGCCTTGCTCGGCAGCCATGTGGACGCGGGCTTCGAACAGCGCCGCCGCCTTCTCGTGCACAACCGTACCAAGGTCGGTCGCGCGGTCCATCGGATCGCCGAAGCGGATCTTCTTCGCCCGCTCCAGCACCAGCGGCACGAAACGGTCGGCGACACTTTCCTGGACGAGGATGCGCTTGACCGCGGTACAGCGCTGGCCGGAGTTTTTCGTCGCTCCGGCCACTGCCAAGTCCGCCGCCTTTGCCAGATCCTCGTCCGATAGATCGTTGAGAATGATTAGCGGGTCGTTGCCGCCGAGCTCCAGCACCTGGCGCTTGTAGCCGGCGGTGCGGGCGATCATCTTGCCGACCGGCACGCCGCCGGTGAAGGTGATCAGGTCGATGTTGTCGTTGGTGATCATCTCGTTGCCGATATCGGCCGGCCAACCGGTCACCACCGACAGCATTTCCGGCGGCAGGCCGGCTTCATAGAGAATGTCGGCCAGGAGAAGTGCGGTCATCGGCGTCAGTTCGGTCGGCTTGACCACCACGCAATTGTTGGTGGCGATCGCCGGCGCCACCTTGTGCGAGACCATGTTGAGCGGATGATTGAACGGCGTGATCGCCGAGATCGCCTTCAACGGCTCGCGAGTGGTGAAGATCTTGCGCGCCTTCCCGTGCGGGGTGAGGTCGCAGGAGAAGATCTGCCCGTCATCCTGGATGCACATCTGCGCCGACAGCGTGAACACGTCATAGGCACGGCCGACCTCATAGAGCGAGTCCGTCTTGGAGATGCCGAGCTCGAGCGTGATGAGATCGGAGATTTCATCACGGCGCGAGGCCAATGCCTCGGCGGTGCGGAACAGTATCTGCTGACGCTCGTAGCGGGTCAGCCTCGATTTGTAGCCGGCGGCGATCTCGAATGCCTGGCGGGCGTGATCGGCGCGGCCGGCCGGAACGGTGCCGATGACGGTGTCGTTCCAGGGGTAGCGCACCTCGACGACGCCGTCGGCATCGACTCGTCTGCCGGCGATGCGCATCGGCTCGTGGCGAACTTTGATGGCGGGGTCGAGCTTGGTCATGGGTTCTGCTCCAGCAGATTCTTGTTGCGCGGAGGATTCGACCCCCACTCCGGCCCTTCGGGCCACCTCTCCCCGATCGCCGGGGGAGAGGAAATCAGGCGAGGTCAGTGCCTCAACGTTTTCAGGCTAAGCCGCGGCTAACCCTGGCGCCTTTCCTCTCCCCCGTCGATCGGGGGAGAGGTGCCGAGCGTAGCGAGGCGGAGTGGGGGTCGACATTGGCTCAGCCCGCCAGCGCCGCCGCCATCATCGCGTAATAGAAGGCATCGAAATTGCGCAGCGTCGGCTCGTTCGGCAATTCCGGCAGCACACGATTGACGATGAACGGCACCTCCTGCTCGGTCAGCCCGCCATGCGACCGTAGCGGTTCGTTCAGAGCCGCCAGGTCATGGCGATGTTCCGAGGTGCCGATCGTCTTGTTCTCGGTCGAGATCAGCACGATGTCGCCGATGCGGTCAGCCGGAAGCTCGAAGCGCTCGCAGGCGGTCGGGCTGTCGACGACCAGCATGATGCCGTCGATCTTGGCCAGCCTGGCCATGATATCGGCCTGGTTGGCGCCATCAGGCAGATAGGCGGTGGCGAAGGAACCCAGCGCGCCATGATGCACGACATAGGGGTCGGTGATCGGCAGGATGACGCGGGCGGCGTCCTTGCCCAGCCAGTCGTCGAGAATATCCTGGACATAGACCACGTCGGGCGAGCCGTCGGCCTTGTGCTTCGGTTTCATGCCATGGTCGGCGGTGACGACGATGGCAGCACCCAGCGCATCGAGCTCGGTCAGGTATTTGTCGAACATCTCGTAGAAGGCGTTGGCCTGCGGCACGCCGGGCGCATATTTGTGCTGCACATAGTCGGTGGTCGTCAGGTACATGATGTCGGGGCGGAATTCCTTCAGCAGCTGGACGCCGGCGGCGAAGACGAATTCCGACAATTCTGCCGAATAGACCTCCGGCACCGGCAGCCCAAAGTGCTTCGAGGCATTGTCGATGCCGTGCTCGGCTTTGCTGGTGGTGTCGGATTTTTCAGCCGAGAAGCACAGCGCGCGGCCTTCATCGAAGGCGAGGCCCTTGCCAAGCAAGGCACGCAGCTTGTCCTTGGCGGTGACCACGGCGACCTTGGCGCCGGCATCGTAGAAGGCCTGGAAGATGGTCGGCGCGCGCAGGAAGCGCGGGTCGTTCATCATCACTTCCTTGCCGGTCTCGCGCTCATAGAGATAAT
>NZ_RZRP01000519.1:0-4604 GCF_003997795.1 Mesorhizobium sp. M7A.F.Ca.US.005.03.2.1
CCCGCATCGCGATTTCAGCGGTCATCGGAAACTTGTTGGCGCGTCCGCGAATGCCGTCCGTGCCGAAATAATTCCCTGCCATGCCAGTCAGCTTCCTCGACGTTTCTTCCCCGGCACGTCATGCCACAATTGGCCAGGGCGCTATGATCACATTGTGTGATTATACGTTACCAATCCTTAGAAAACCATTGTTGTGCACTGCACACAACGTGGCCGCAACCTGACATGCCCAGACTGCCATGCTGCAATATACAAGTCATTCGAGCCTTTCAGCGCGGATGCACCAGGAAAATCTTGCTCTGAACCAGGCAACGGACAACGATTTCATCACCTTATCGGGAGAAGCCGATTTTCGGCGATATATACGCCACTTAGCATCTGGCGCAACCGACCGTTGAGCGTTATTGATTTGCAGGGACGTATCATGGGCTGCTGCAACGGAGAAACGCTATGCTCATCCACCGACTTGCCACTTTGACCGGCCTCGCCGTCGCTACCTTGTTCCTGGCCGCGCCAGCCAACGCACTGACGATGGCCGAGTGCAGCACGAAGTATAACGCCGCCAAGGATGCGGGGACACTGGCCGGAGCGACCTGGAACCAGTTCCGCAAGGCTCAGTGCGGCACCGACGCCACAGCGACGACCGACGCCAAGCCGGCCGATGCCAAGAAAGCGACCAACACCACGAAGGCTGCCGCGGCGGACGACAGCACGGCCAAGGGCCTGACGGCGAAGGAATGCAGCACCAAGTATCAGGCGGCGAAGGCTGCCGGCACGCTGAACGGCATGAAGTGGAACGACTTCCGCAAATCCGAATGCGCCGCCGGTGCATCCGCCGCTGCCGCCGCCAAGCCGGCGACCACCAAGGCCGCCGCGGCTCCCGCCGCTCCCGCAGACAATGGCGGCAAGGGCCTGAGCATGGCCGAATGCAGCACCAAGTATCAGGCCGCCAAGACGGCCAACACGCTGAACGGCATGAAGTGGAACGACTTCCGCAAGACCGAGTGCGGCGCAGCCGCCTCGGATGACGACACCGTGCCGGCCGCCGACGAGGCGAGCTACACCAAGGAGCCGGCGAAGCCGACGACGGCTGCGCCCAAGGGCGTCACCTTCCCGTCCGCGATCTCGCCGAAATATACCAGCGAGACCCCCGGAAAGGGCCGTATGCACACCTGCCTCGACCAGTACTATGCCCTCAAGGACGCCAATTCGCTTGGCGGCCTGAAGTGGATCCAGAAGGGCGGCGGCTTCTACAGCCTGTGCAACGCCAAGCTGAAGAGCTGATCGCTTAGCCATAGTCTCCAAACAAAGGCCCGCGCATCGCAAGATGCGCGGGCCTTTTTTGTTGCGCGAAGACGCACACTGCCTTGCTCGCATCTGCATGTCGCCGGGCTGCCGGCATCATCAATTCGCCTACACTGCCCAACGCCAAGCTCATCGGCAGTCCGTAAAGATTCTGGTTGAACATATAGAGAACAAACCATATACAAAAAGACGTCAAACTTATTATCAACCAGGAGGGTCTTATGCACGGTTTGAAATTGGCGGTATTGGCTGCGACCGCATTTGTCGCTTGGAGCGTCGCCCCCGCAAGCGCACTGACGATGAAGGAATGCGGCGAGACCTATCGAACAGCCAAGGAAGGCGGCACTCTGAACGGCATGGACTGGACGGCTTTTCGCAAGGAGAAGTGCGCGACATCAGCAGCGGACAGTGTCAGCGAGGATACGGTCAAAACCGAGCCGCAGACGAAAAAGGAAACCAGCGCGGCGGTCGCCCCCACTGCAGCGCCCGCGGGCGTGACATTTCCGACCACGCTGGCCGCCGAGTTCAAGACCGAAAAGCCCGCGAAGGCTCGCATGAAGACCTGTCTCCAGGGCTACCATGGCAACAAGGACGCGGGCACGTTGAACGGCCTTCGCTGGATCCAGAAGGGCGGCGGTTATTACAGCCTGTGCAATGCCAAGCTGAAGAGCTGAGCGACAAGACATCTGAAGAAGAGAAGACCTGCGAACCGCAGGGTTCGCGGGCCTTTTTTTTGCCTTCGAGGGCACGCCAGCGGCGACGTTGCCAATCTCCCCCGCAAGGGGGGGAGATGGGCTATCACCTAGGCTTTCGCCAATCGTCACCGTCGCAGATGCGAGGTCGCGGACAACTCCTCCCCAATGCCAAAAACAAAAAACGCCGCGGAGCAAGCCGCGGCGTTCGATGAAATCGGTGGCCGAACTCAGCTCGACGGCTGTGGTTCCATACCGCCTTCGGGCTCAGGACCCTTCTTGCGGCGGCCGCCGGACTTCGGCACGGCCGAGCCACGACTTGGCGGCGTATCGTCGCCGAGGTCGCGTGCGGGCTTGTGGCCGGCGATCAACTGCTTGATCTCCTCGCCGGACAGCGTCTCGTATTCCAGCAGGCCCTGCGCCAGCGCGATCCATTCCTTCTTCTTCTTGGTCAGGATGGACTTCGCCGACGAATAGGCCTCATCGATCAGGCGGCGCACTTCGGCGTCGATGATCTGCGCCGTTTCTTCCGAGACGTTCTGCGTGCGTGCCACCGAATGGCCAAGGAACACTTCTTCCTGGTTGTCGCCATAGGCGACATGGCCGAGCTTGTCGGAAAAGCCCCAGCGCGTGACCATGGCACGCGCCAGCTTGGTCGCCTGCTCGATATCCGAAGAAGCTCCGGAGGTGATGTTCTCCTTGCCGAACTTGAACTCCTCGGCGACACGGCCGCCCATCATGATGGCGAGCCGCGAGATCATGTATTTGTAGCTCATCGAATAGCGGTCGCCTTCGGGCAACTGCATGACCATGCCGAGCGCACGGCCGCGCGGGATGATGGTGGCCTTGTGCAGCGGATCGGCCGACGGCACGTTGAGCGCGAGGATGGCGTGGCCGGCCTCATGGTAGGCGGTCAGTTCCTTCTCGGCCTGCGTCATGGCCGACGAGCGGCGCTCGGCGCCCATCATGATCTTGTCCTTGGCGTCCTCGAATTCAGCCATGGTGACGAGGCGCTTGTTGCGTCGTGCCGCCATCAGCGCGGATTCGTTGACGAGGTTCATCAGGTCGGCGCCGGAGAAGCCAGGCGTGCCGCGCGCGATCACCTTGAGGTCGACATTGGGCGCCAGCGGCACGTTGCGCACATGCACCTTGAGGATCTTCTCGCGGCCGACGATGTCAGGGTTCGGCACCACGACCTGGCGGTCGAAGCGGCCTGGCCTGAGCAGTGCCGGATCGAGCACGTCGGGCCGGTTGGTGGCAGCGATCAGGATGATGCTTTCGTTGGATTCGAAACCGTCCATCTCGACCAGCAGCTGGTTCAGCGTCTGCTCGCGTTCGTCATTGCCGCCGCCGAGGCCGGCGCCGCGATGACGGCCGACTGCGTCGATTTCGTCAATGAAGATGATGCAGGGCGCGTTCTTCTTGGCCTGGTCGAACATGTCGCGGACGCGGCTTGCACCGACGCCGACGAACATCTCGACGAAGTCAGAACCGGAAATGGTGAAGAACGGCACATTGGCTTCGCCGGCAACCGAGCGCGCGAGCAGCGTCTTGCCGGTTCCCGGAGGGCCGACGAGCAGCACGCCGCGCGGAATCTTGCCGCCGAGCCGCTGGAACTTCTGCGGATCGCGCAGGAACTCGACGATCTCTTCCAGATCTTCCTTGGCTTCGTCGACGCCGGCAACGTCCTGGAAAGTGACGCGGCCATGCGCTTCGGTGAGCAGCTTGGCCTTCGATTTGCCGAAGCCCATCGCGCGGCCGGAGCCGGACTGCATCTGGCGCATGAAGAATATCCAGACGCCGAGGATGAGGATCATCGGCAGCCAGGAGATCAAATAGCCGAACAGCGAATTGGAACCGTCCGTTTCAGGCCGTGCATTGATGGTGACGTTCTTGTCCTGCAGCCGCGAGACCAGCGAAGGATCGCCGGGCGAATAGGTCTGGAAACCGCTGGAATTGTCGGTGTAGGTGCCGCTGATACGAGCGCCAGCAATGGTCACCGTCTTGACCCGCCCCGCCGCGACATCCTGCAGGAACTGCGAATAAGGCACATCGCTGGAAGCCCCTCGCGTCTGCGGCGTCTGGAACAGATTGAACAGGGCTATGAGCAGGACCGCTATGATCGCCCAGAGCGCGAGGTTGCGATAGTTCGGATTCATCAATTGTCCCGTTGGCGTCCGCGAGGCGGACACGCGTCATGAGAGGAAACTTGCGCCTAACATAGGGAGAGCGTCCCCCCTTGCCAAGCAGAACAGCACGTCTGGGTTAAGCTTTCGCGCAACCCTCAGCCGGCACTGTGGCCGCTGAAAGGCAAGGGCGGGACCGGGGCCGCGCCAATCAGCCCGGCGACGGCCCGCGCCAGCGCTAGGTCGAAGGATGGCAGGAAGCGGCCGAAGGGGGCAACGACCGGCCGCGCTTCCACCGTCGCGGACTTCAGTCCATATCCAGGCAAACCAAGGCATTCACCGGCCTGCCACACCGCCGGTTCGACCGCGAGCGCGGCGCGCATCAGGCTCGACGGGGTTTTTCCTTCACCCGTCGCCAGCCGTTTCGCCGCTGCCGTGCCTAACGGGGCAATCAACAATGCGCTGCTGCTGTCGTTCAATG
>NZ_RZRP01000051.1:0-15682 GCF_003997795.1 Mesorhizobium sp. M7A.F.Ca.US.005.03.2.1
ATGGAAGCCCGGAGCACATAGCGGGACCTTCAGAGGCAACAATTTCGCCTTCGTGACGGCAGGAGCCATGTGCAAGATGTGGTCGGATAGGAAATTTACTGCAGGTGTCGAGCGGACAGCCGTCAGGCTGCAAACGCACCTCGATCGCCTGGTTGCGAAATTTCCAAGATACATCGAACAGAAGCGCGGCCGCGGTCTGATGGCCGGCCTGAAATGCCGTTCACCGGCAGTTGTCGGCCGCGTGCACGATGTCGCATTCGAAAATGGCCTTCTTATCGAATCCTCGGGGCCAAATCGCGACGTTATCAAAGTCCTCCCACCGATAACCATCACCGATGCCGAACTCGATCGTGGCATCACCATCCTTGAACACGCACTACAGGAGCAAGACAATGCCTAGTCAGATATCTCAAGTGCCAGCCATCTCGCCGGTTTCGATCAAAGAACGGACCGGGTCGATCAACACGGCGGAGATCATCTCGGTCCTGAAAGGTGAGCTCACCGCTCTGCACATCAAGCAAGCTTTCAGCACCGAAGTAGCCGAGGAGATCACTACGAACTTTATTGGAAGCTCTGGTCTCAGAGAGCGTAAAGATGGTGTGCCCGGACAATATGTCGGCGCATCTCACTACAGGAAGGATGCAGCCACCTATTTCGCAGACGCCGAAAACGCGCGGCCGTACGTCGATGCCCTTTTTAAGAATTTGGTTGACCCGGTTCGAGCAGTATTCAGGGCGTTGAAGCGAGAGCTTCACAACCAGGGAATCGAATTGCGGCTAGCCCGTTCCGAACACGGCCAGGCCAATGTTTGTCGCGGCCTCAGTTGGTCGGGCACAGGCACATTTTCCTTGGATCCCCACGACGACGTCGCTCAAGTCTTACGTGCTGGCGATGATTACGAGCTTTCTGCGGTGGCGCACAATACGGTCGCAGCGCTCAACCTCTATCCCAGCATGCCTGAGGAAGGCGGCAATCTGAAGCTCTGGAGCCACAAGCCGACGGTTGCGGACCGGATATCGCAAGGTGTGGAGACCACTGGATATCCCTATTCGGCAGCCTATCTGGAAGCCGTCCCTTGCCGCGAGTTCGAGCTCAAAACCGGGGATATCGCCCTAATCGATGGCGGCTTCGTTCACGGGGTTACCGGTCAATTAGGCGACGGAAAGCGTCGCCTAGTGCTGAATTGCTTTTTCGGATTTGCGCGGCCTGATCTTGTTCTCTGGTGGACGTGACGTTGGACCTCGCAGCGATCGACTGGCTTGGGCCGTGAGTTGGCGTGGCCAGGCGTGTGACTGCTCATGCTGCCGTCATACAAGCCGAACCTCGAACCGATTGAAATGGCCTTCGCCAGACAGTTTGGGCTGATGCCTTTGCAGGCTACAATTCAGGACTCGCCCTATGAAGAAGCAGTTTACTCCTACAAACGATGTAAGCCTCGCGATCTTTGATCGTCTTGAGTCTGAGGTGCGGAGCTACGTCCGTGCGTTCCCAGTTCTGTTCGATCGAGGCGTCGGCACTGCCCTCATAGCTACAGACGGTCGGGAATACATCGACTTCTTGGGAGGCGCGGGAGCCTTGAATTACGGGCACAACAACCCAGCCTTCACGCGGGCGTTGTTGGACTACATTGCGCGCGACGGAATTGTGCACGGGCTCGACCTTGCTACGACCGCCAAGAAGGCCTTCATCGAAGCTTTTGAGCAGTTTATTTTGAAGCCCCGCGGTCTGTCTTATAAATTGCAATTTACTGGCCCCACAGGTACGAACGCGGTCGAGGCGGCTCTGAAGCTAGCTCGCCAAGTGACCGGCAGGTCAAACATCGTTTCGTTTACGAACTCGTTTCACGGAGTCAGCGCTGGGGCGTTGGCGGCAACCGGAAACACGAAGTTCCGAGATGCTGTCGGCTTTCCCCTCGCGCACGTGACATCGTTGCCGTACGAGGGCTATCTCGGCGCTTCAGACACGATCGAGTATTTCGAGAAGCTTCTCGATGATCCTAGCAGTGGTCTCGGCAAACCCGCTGCGGTGATCCTAGAAGCAGTGCAGGGCGAAGGCGGTGTCAATGCTGCTACCGTTGAATGGCTGCAACGGCTGCGTGATCTGACCTCTCGGCACGAGATCCTGATGATCCTCGATGATATTCAGGCTGGTGTCGGTCGCACAGGGAAATTCTTCAGTTTCGAGGCGGCTGAGATCGTGCCGGACATCGTTACCCTGTCAAAGTCGTTGTCTGCAATTGGAACGCCTATGGCCCTTGTCCTCATGAAGCCTGAACTTGATGTCTGGACGCCGGGTGCGCACACCGGCACGTTCAGGGGCAACAACTATGCTTTCGTCACTGCTCGTGCGGCCCTTGAGACTTACTGGTCCGACTCCAAGTTTGAAGATGAGATTGCTCGCAAATCAGCCATCTTGGCTCAAGAACTCAAGTCGATCGCAGACGACTTCCCCAGCCTTGCTCTGAATGTCCGAGGCCGCGGCTTGATGTATGGACTCGTATCACCAAAGCACCACTCATTGCCGGGGCTCATTTCCCGGGAAGCTTTTCGTCGCGGCTTGGTGATCGAGATCGCTGGCTCGTATGGTGAGGTGCTCAAGTTCATGACAGCCCTTACCATAACCGAGGCTGAACTGCGCCGTGGTCTGTCGATCGTACGCGACAGCATTGGCGCGGTGCAGGACAGCATTTCAGCGGAGTAGGCATTCACTCAGTCCCCCCTACCCAGTCTGGGCTTATCAAGCAAAGGAAATTCCGCTTTAGACGTATGCGATTGTATGGAGACGGACAGCAAAAATGGACACTCGGAGAGCTCAAACAATGGACACCGACCGCTTGACGTGATCGAACGACAGTACGGCATGTGCAAATCAATACACACTTCTTGCTCGTTGCAAGATGAAGGACGACGTCCAGGGCCGGTGAAACCGGTATTCTAATATATTATATAAGTAAGATGGTAATATTGCTGGTTTATCACGAGCGAAGACGAACGGTACACAACACATTAGAAATTAACTTGTATAAGAGGTCCGGTATTTCTTATCCTTTCTGATGAAAAATAGAACGGATTTTGTGCGACGTCGAAGTTTGGCGAGACGAGTGTAAGGCGCGTTCGCGAACCTTACACCGTTACGTTCTGAAGGAGTTGAGATCGTGAGTGATATGACAGCCCGAGACGATGAGATAAGCCTAGCCGAACGCGTAACGCAGCATTTGAAACCGCATTTATGGGCAAAGGCCAACCGGCTCCTTATCCGTAAAGCAATCAGCGAATTTGCACACGAGTTGCTAATTGCTCCTCGACTCCAGCGAATGGAAGGCGACTGGGGGAAGTATGTGCTGGAAAGCGAGACCCCTGGGTTGGAGTATTGGTTCCAGGCTCGGCGCCTCCTGCTAGATCACTGGCAAGTGGACGCCGGCTCTCTGGAGAAAAGGATTGAGGGCAGGCCGGCCCCCCTGGATGCGCTTGATTTTGTTATTGAGTTCAGCCGCCATCTTGGCATAAAGGAAGAGATGATGCCGGTTTACCTGCAGGAGATCAGCAGCACGCTGTATGGCAGCGCGTACAAGCAGGCCAAAACAGAGATATCCGCCGCAGAACTGGCTTTTGCCGATTACCAGATCGTTGAGGCTGGCATGACGGAGGGCCACCCGACCTTTATCGCGAATAACGGTCGCATTGGCTTTGACGCGCTCGACTATAGTCGCTATGCGCCGGAGGTGGGCAGTTCGATAAGACTCATATGGCTGGCCGTCCATAAAGAAATGGCAACGTTTAAGTCCATTTCAACGCTCGACTACGACCTTCTCATGCACGAGGAACTCGGTCGACAGGCGCTGGAACAGTTCGACGCAGCGTTGCGTCAAAAGGGACTAAACTCGACCGATTACATCTATATGCCAGCGCATCCTTGGCAATGGTTCAATCGGCTCTCAACTATCTTCGCGGCGGATATCGCCAACCGGCACATTGTCTGCCTAGGCCAGGGGAAGGACATATATCATGCCCAGCAATCGATCCGCACACTTTTCAATATAAGCGATCCGCATAAACGGTACGTGAAAACGGCGCTGTCGATACTTAACATGGGGTTTATGCGCGGCTTGTCACCGACACACATGCTGGCGACGCCCGCCATCAACGAATGGTTGAAGAATTTGCTCGACAGTGACTCCTATTTAGCCGCCAACGGCTTCAGCATCCTTCGCGAGGTCGCGACGATTGGCTATCGCAATCGTTGTTTCAACACCGCCCTCAAGAAGGACTCCCCTTACAAGCAGATGCTTTCTGCGCTGTGGAGGGAAAGCCCCCTTCGGCAGTTGAAAGAAGGGGAACGTCTGATGACAATGGCGTCGCTGCTTCATGTCGATTACAATGGTGAAGCACTCGTGACAGCCCTCATCAATGCCTCGGGGTTAGACGCCGCCGCTTGGCTACGCCGCTATTTTGAATCTTATCTGGCGCCGCTTCTCCACTGCTTTTATGCTTACGATCTAGCGTTTATGGCACATGGAGAAAATATAATTCTAGTTATGAAAGATCACGCTCCGACGCGAGTTATCATGAAAGACATTGGCGAGGAGCTTCGTATTCTAGGCGGAGATCTCAACGTGCCGGAGGAGATTAAGAGGATCTGCATTCAAGTAAATCGCGACATGAAGCACGACTTCATTTTCACCGACGTTTTCGACTGCTTCTTTCGTTACTTGGCTGTAACACTCGAAGAACATCTTGATTTTCCGTCGACACACTTCTGGCAGCTCGTAAGCGAGTCCATCCTTGGCTACCAGACGAAACATCCGGAATATGACGAAAAATACAGGCAGCATGACCTATTCGCTCCAGAATTTCTGCGACGATGTATGAATCGACTGCAGATACAAAAAAACCAGCAAATGGTGGACTTCGGTGATCCGGGAGAATACCTGCACACCGTCGGCACGCTGAAGAACCCACTGGCGGGCATTCGCAAAGTGACCAGTGCAGGTTAAGCTTGAAGGAGGCGCGTATTTTAAATGAACAATGTAGTTAGCCGGTTTTGGGCCAATACCATACCCCCCCCTTGGGGTAAGCAACCCCTTGCGTAAACGCCGCCGCAGCATGTTGCGCGTATCAGGCGCCCGCTCACCAGCGCGTCGCCTGCTTCCATTCTGAAAGGAGGCGCCTAATTTTTTTATCGCCTTCGGGCCGGCTTTCCAGGTGCCGTCAACACTGACACGGTTAGGCGCCCAAAGCTTGATTTGTGTAGACCTCGCTACCTTAAGCATAAACCTCGTCGAACGCCTTCAATCAAGCACTGCGGCCTTGACGCTCATGCTAGGAGATCATGGCCGCGTTGGAGGTAAGTGCGGCTCTAACTTATGGCTAGAAGGGAGCTTCTCATGTACATTCTAGAAACGCCGCGCCTAATCCTAAGGCCACCGTCGCATAGCGACGAGCTTCTTCTACATGAGCTTCATAGCGATCCATTTGTGGTAAATGCCATGTGGGATGGAGTCTATCCGACCCGAGAGCAATCGAAAGCTAAACTACAACAGTTCATCCATCATTGGCAGAGCAATGGTTTCGGCTTATGGATGGTGTTCGTAAAAGGCGAAGGCCAAGTCGGAAAATTCGCAGGCTACTGTGGATTGATGTACAGTGGCCCGTATCTGCCCGAAGATCCCACTAATGTGGAAACCGTATCGTGCCTCCACCTTGCGTCTTCCGGTAAGGGGATCGCCGCAGAGGCCGGCAGGGCAGCGATCCAGTTTGCTTTCGAGAACCTAACGCTCGAGAAGGTCACTTCATTCATTCGCCCAACGAACACGCGTTCGCTTCGGAAAGCACCGAAAGTAGGCCTTCGCTATGTAAGAGACCGGGTCTACAATAACGTAGTTATGCGATATTTTGAAGTGACAGTCTTGACTGCTGTAAAAATCGAAAAAGTCGTCGTTATCTCTTGTTAGTATCATTGTTTCTCGGAAGACGGTGATGCAAGAAACCGTAGGCGAGCGCTGCTCTCGCCCTACGAACTTGCAATCATTCACACCGACGCACCGGCGTGTCCGGAGATGCATGTGCCCTGGAATTGAGAGCTTGTCGGTTCAGAGATAGTTCAGATGGGTCGCTCGGTCTCGCTTCGGGCATGCCCTCGACCGATTTGGCGATCAAATCGCTCCGTTACAGACGGCATGATGTGGAGCTGCCGCGCCGTAAGTGACCATATCTCAGGCGGTAGGAGGAGCGCTTTGCTGAAGAAGCCCATCACACTTGGTACCTTGATGGGGAGTTGCGTGGTTTTCGATTATATCGTCGTGGGTGGTGGCTCCTCTGGATGCGTGATGGCGAGCAGGCTCTCCGCCTATGGCGCTCGCGTGCTGCTCATTGAAGCTGGCCCTGATACGCCGCCGAATGCCATTCCTGACGACATCCAGGATGGCGACCCAACGCGTGCTTACCTTAATCCCGGTTATCGATGGCAGTCACTCCACGCGACAACGGTGCGAGGTGGCCGCAAGCCTGTCCATTACGAACAGGCGCGCGTCATGGGTGGCGGCTCCAGCATCAATGCCCAAGTCGCCAACCGCGGCGGGCCCGGAGATTACGATGAGTGGGCCTCAAGCGGTGCAACGGGCTGGGGTTGGGAAGACGTGCTGCCCTACTTCCGTCGTCTAGAATGCGATTTGGATTTCGGCGGGGAATTTCATGGCACGAACGGCCCCTTGCCAATCAAACGTGTGCGCCAATCAGACTGGTCGGGCTTCATCCGGGCAATCTCCGATGCTTACGATGCTTTGGGGCTTCATTTCAGGCCAGACTTCAATGGTGCATTCGGTGATGGCTATTCAGTTGTCCCATTGACCAACCGCAATGGTCATCGGGTCTCCTCCGCGATGGCGTACTTACCCGAAACCGTCCGCTCTCGCCGCAATCTAACGATTTTATCCGAAACGACAGTTGCGCGGCTGACCTTTTTGGGAACAACGGTAACGGGGGTCGAGACGGAGAACAAATCGGGCGTGCAATCGTATAGCGCTTCTTGCGTTATCCTGTGCGCAGGAGCACTCCATTCACCCGCCATATTGATGCGCTCCGGGATCGGCCCCGCGAAGGAATTAGTACAATTCGGAATCCCTATCGTTGCAGATTTGAAAGGTGTGGGCCAGAATCTTCAGGAACACCCCACGATTTGCGTTTCGGCCTATTTGAAGCCGGCCGATCGCTTGTCACCCGGCGTGAGCGAATATATTCAGATGCACGCCCGCTACTCGTCGGGTTACGAAGGCTGCCCGTCGACCGATATGGCAATATCGACTGTTGCCAAATCATCCTGGCACCCGCTGGGGAGGCGCCTCGGCACTCTCGCCGTGTGGGTCAATCGCAGCTACTCGACGGGAACTGTGGCGCTCAAGGGTAGTTCGCATAAAATAGAGCCGGAGGTCGATTTCAACTGGTTGAGCGACAAGCGGGACGCCGAGCGCCTCAAGCAGGGCTTTCGCTTCATAGTCCGCCTGCTGCAGCAAGATTCGCTGTCCTCTGTGGCGCTGGACCCGTTTCCGTCAGCGTTGAATGCGCGAGCGAAGCTGGTGAGCAAGGTCACAAGCACAAACTATGCACTCACGTCATTTCTGGCGCTGCTCATGGACGCGTCGCCGCGGCTGCGCCGTGGGCTGATTAGGCGCGTCATAACGGATGGGGATAGCATTTCCGATCTCGTCAACGACGAGAAACATCTGGATCGGTATATTCGCCAGAACGTCATCCCAAGTTGGCATCCGACGTCGACCTGCAGGATGGGGGCAGCCGCGGATCCTGGCGCTGTGACCGATCCGTCGGGACGCGTTCATGGTATTTTGGGTTTGAGGATCGCCGACGCTTCCGTCATGCCATTTTGCCCTCGGGCGAACACAAACATTCCGACGATTATGGTGGCTGAGAAATTGGCCGACACAACCTTGAGAGACGGCAGACGGAGCTAGGCCAGGCGGCATGTACATTCTGCCGGAGCGCTGCCGCAATGTGGTGTTCACCGAGCCGCTTGCTAAGTTCACCGAAGCCCTGCTCATGCCGAATGGCAATCCCAAAAGACCAGCACTCCTTTGACGATATTCGTGATAAGGGCCTAACGCTGGTCACCACCGCCGGTTCCGACACGGTCACGACCGCCAAAGACGCGGGCATTCCGGAGGATCGTGTCATGCAGGTCGCCGGCCAGGCCGAATTCTTGCAGGCAGTGAAGGTCGGCCGCGCGGCGGCGGGGTCGCTAAACTACTTCACGGTAAGGAGCTCGCTGACAAGGTCGACAGCGTTGAAATGGCAGATCCGTTCACCCCGCCGGCTGGGAAGGCCGGCTACCCAAGTCTCGCCTTCCTGCCCAATCAGCAGGCGGTCGATGCCTTCAACGAGGTATTGAATACTTATATCGGCTCCGACCAAATGATGCAGTCGGTCAAAATACGGCTACACCAAAATCAATCTGCCGGACGGCACCAAGACCGGCGACCTGTGCAAGGGTTGAAATCTTGCGGGGAATGCCACCCATGCACCTAAAAGGCTCCCGGCCGCAGTGGCTGGGCGACGACAGAGCAAAGTGACAAGACGCGAGGCTCCGGGGTGCCGATTTCCGGTATTCAGACGAGATAGTTCGGCAACGTGGCATGTGAGGCTGCTACGCTCAGGAGTGAGCAATGGCAGTCCATCTCGCATGTCGCAATGCCGACCTGATGCCCCTCCTTTTGCCGAGGAACCGATGATCACCAAGCATCGCGTATCGGTTGATGGTGTCGAGACATCGTACTGCGAGAACGGAGCTGGTAGGCCGATTGTTTTCCTGCAGGGGGCGGGCTTCCGTGCAGAGGCTAAGAGTTCCTTTGTTCGGCAGCTGAACGGGCTATCCGATCAATTTACGGTAGTAGCGATTGATCAACTCCATTTTGGGGGAACGGATTATCCTGCTGACTGCAAATACATTAACCGGCTCGGTCGTGTGAATCATGTAATTAGCTTCCTCCAACAACTGGGTTTGAAGCAGATCACGCTAGTCGGCCATTCAGAAGGATCATTCGTCGACGCGCGGGTCGCGATCGTGCGTCCCGATCTTGTTTCTAAGCTTGTCCTGCTGACCGCTAACTCCGTGTCGCCGGCGTTCGGAGATGACCGTGA
This sequence comes from Mesorhizobium sp. M7A.F.Ca.US.005.03.2.1, assembly GCF_003997795.1. NCBI lineage: Bacteria > Pseudomonadati > Pseudomonadota > Alphaproteobacteria > Hyphomicrobiales > Phyllobacteriaceae > Mesorhizobium > Mesorhizobium sp. M7A.F.Ca.US.005.03.2.1. The sequence goes on from NZ_RZRP01000051.1 coordinate 9,147, forward strand.
CGAAGCTTGGCTGGAGGCCTGCCGGCAGGCTTACGGCTGTTCCGGCCCGATGCCGAGCGAAGAGGAATACATCACCGCACGGCGGAAAAGCTGCCGCGCCCACGGGCAGGATGTGGAATGCGCCGAGCGAGAAGCCTATCGGCGGGCCGCGGCTCGGGGACAATGGGAGATCTGGCAGAGATTGCCGGAAGACGAGACAAACCTGCATCGTTATCCACTGCTGCAGCAGAAGTATATCTTCCCCTACCTTGATCAGCTTCAGGCCCAGACGTTGATCATCTGGTCCAAGAACGACCCTACCGCGACGCCGGAGCAAGGGATCAACCTGGCGAAGCTGATCAGGAATTCAGATTTCCATCTGCTCAATAATGCCGGCGATTCCGTCCAGGTTGATCCGGAGCGAAGCCGTGAACAGACTCATCCGTCAATGGCACGAATGATCAACTGTGACGGGAACAATGCTCGGGCCAGCGTCTCCGAGGCGAATCTCTCAGCGGCGTGTCGCATACGACGAACTTGTGCCCTGCCATGGCAACAAGGGCATAGCCCAGGCGGTGGCGCCCATCCAACCGGGCAGGGCAGGAGTCATGCAAGACGTGGTGTGCCTCAGTTGGCCATACCACAGCTCGCGATTGTTCACTTCCAACGAACCACGGGGATGACGGAAATGTGCGTATGCACCCAAAAATCACCGAATTTCTGCGAATAACTTGCATTTCTCGCACAAAGCACCACAGCTGCGCTGCTACGCTCACGAAGCATGCACAAGTGGCGTAGCAAAGGATCGACTGGAGGAATCTATACCTAAGTGGGGACCCTGCAGCTCACACGATGATGGGAACCGCCGGACTACAAGCTCAACAAATGATGCAATGGTCTTTTCCCGAGGCATATCGGGAGACCATCGGCGATGCGAAAACGGAGGACTAACCAGTGGTCAAGTGGAAACTCGACGAATGCTTTAAGGCTGCAATCTTGAAGAGGATTGCCGCGCTCGGCCTGGCGGCGATGACAATCTCGTCCTTTGCCGGTTCGGCCTCGGCGGAGTCGCTGCTCGATAAGATTAAGAACGGAGAAACGATCCGTCTTGGCTTCACCAATGAGCCTCCCAGTGCCTATCCTGGTGCGAACAACGAGCCGCTTGGCCTGGTCAATGTGATGACACTGGACGTTCTGAGAAAGATGGGAACGACCAAAATCGAGCCGGTCGTAACCGATTGGGGTTCCCTTGTCCCGGGCCTCCAGGCTGGTCGCTTTGACATCATCACGGGCGGCATGTGGATTAAGCCGGAGCGGTGCCGCAACGTCCTGTTCAGCGAACCGATCGCATCGAGCAATGATTCGATGATCGTGCCGAAGGGCAATCCGGAAGCGCTGCATTCCCTCCATGACGCTCAGAAGAAGGGGCTTACCCTGGCCATCATGACGGGTACCACCGCAGTCGAGCAGGCGAAGAAATTAGGTTTCCCTGACGACAAGGTTATGCAGGTCGCCGGACCGCCCGAGGTCGTACAGGCTGTAAAGGCCGGCCGCGCCGCTGCCGGCTCGCTCTATAGTCTGAACGCGACGACTCTTGCCGAGCAGGATCCCAGCATTGAGGTGGCTGACCCGTATACCCCGCCGGGACCGAATGAACATCCCGCCATAGCCTTCCCGCTCAGCGAACAGGCTGCGGTAGACGCGTTCAATGCTGTGTTGAAAGACTATATTGGCTCTGACGAAATGATGGCCGCGGTCGGCAAATATGGTTACACCAAACGCGATCTCCCGGATGGCAGCAAGACCGCTGATCTTTGCAAGGGCTGAAGCTATGCGTCTGACCGCTCCCCGGCCCTTGGCCGGTAGGCGGTCAGTGGGGAGGGCATATGAGTAAGGTCGATCTCAGCTTTATCTTTGCCGTGCTCACCAAGGGCGTCATGACTACGGTCATCGTCACTCTTGGCGCCTGCGTCGTAGCGATCGTCCTTGGGCTTTTCGTGGGCCTGACCCGAGTCTCTCCCCGTCGGCAGTTGCGCTGGTTCAGTATCGCCTACATCGAATTCTTCCGCGGGACGTCCATGCTGGTTCAGCTCTACTGGTGGTTCTTTGTATTGCCGATTTTCGGTATTTTCCTGTCGCCGTGGACTGTCGGAATTTTGGGGATCGGAATGAATGCCTCTGGCTACGCAGCCGAGTATGTCCGCGCCGCCATTCAGGCCGTTGATAGGGGCCAGTATGAGGCATCTACAGCGCTCAATTTTTCGCGGCTCACCATGATGCGGCGTATTATCCTCCCACAGGCAATGCGCGCCATGCTGCCGACCTGGGGTAACATGCTCATCGATGTGCTTAAGGGTAGCTCGCTCGTCTTCTTCATCACCATTCCCGAATTTACTAGCGCCGCCAAGCAGGCGGCCGACGCAACTGGCGATTATATGCTGTTCTTTGCGGTTGCACTATTCGGTTATTACATCATCGCGCGCGCCCTCATCACTCCTTTCGTGCGCTGGCTGGAACGCCGCGTCTCGCGCGGTTTCGTTCGGGAGCAGGTGGCTTGAAGATCTGGGATTGGTCTTACGTATGGGAGGCTTTCCCATATCTCTATCAGGGAGCGATCGTCACCATTGAGGCTACGCTGCTCGGGTTTGCGATCGCGCTGATATTGGGTCTTGTCTTCGCGATGATTCGCCAGTCGCCAAACCGCTACGTCTCGACCACCATGGCGGAGATCGTGGAGTTTATCCGTTCAACGCCCTTGCTGCTGCAGTTGTTCTTTGTCTATTTCGTTGGTCCGCAGATCGGAATCTTCATTCCTGCCTGGACGGCGGGAGTTGGCGTGCTGGGGATCCACTATGCAGCCTATTGTTCCGAAGTCTTCCGCGGCGGCATCGAGAATGTGGATGGCGGCCAGTGGGAGGCCTGTACGGCACTAAACCTTTCGCGAACGCGGACCTGGCGAACAATCATTCTGCCGCAGGCGATCCCGCCCATGGTGCCAGCTCTGGGCAATTACTTCATCGGCATGTTCAAGGACACGCCGGTCCTGGCGGCAATCTCGATCTTCGAGATGCTGCAGCAGGCGAAAAATTTCGGGGGCAATAACTATCGATACATAGAAGCGATCACTATGTGCGGCTTCTTCTACTACGTGTTCAGCTTGGTTGCTTCCGCTATCGTGCAGTCGGTCCGCGTCTGGCTCAACCGCCGCTACCATCTGCAATAGGGAGGCCTTATACTATGAGCGAATTTGTGCTTCGCTTCGAGGACGATCTCACGAAGCGCCCTAGGGCATCAGCCAGGCGGGACGAGCTTGACCTCGATATCAGGCGCAGCGAAAAAGTCATGAACGAACCCATAGTTCGCTTCGAGAACGTCACAAAGCGCTACGGCGCGTTGACGGTGCTGGACGAACTCAATCTCGAGATCGCACGCAACGAGAAGGTGTCCATCATTGGTCCGTCCGGCTCGGGCAAGACCACCGTTCTGCGCATGCTGATGACGCTTGAGCACATCAACGGGGGGGTGATATGGGTCGACGGTGAACCGTTGACGCATACGCAGAAGAACGGCCAAATAGTGCCGGCGAGCGAGCGTCATCTCCGTCGCGTGCGTGCCAAGATCGGTATGGTGTTCCAGCACTTTAACCTGTTCCCGCATATGACTGCTCTGCAGAACTGCATGGAGGCGCCGATCTCCGTCCTTGGGCTCTCGAAGAAGGAGGCGGAGGCCCGAGCGGCAGAGCTGCTCGACTTGGTGGGCCTCGGCGACAAGAAGAACCATTTCCCGATCCAGCTTTCCGGGGGCCAGAAGCAACGCGTGGCGATCGCTCGGGCGTTGGCCATGCGGCCCAAGGTGATGCTGTTTGACGAGGTGACATCAGCGCTTGACCCGGAACTGGTTGGAGAGGTGCTCAACGTCATCCGCAAGCTCAGCGCCGAACATGACCTCACAATGCTGATGGTCACGCACCAGATGGGCTTTGCCAAGGAGTTCTCCGATCGCGTGTGCTTCTTTTCTGGCGGTAAGATTGTCGAGCAAGGCCCGCCCAGCCAGCTTTTAGGCAATCCGCAAAACGAGCGAACGCAGCAGTTTCTCAATGCGGTGCTGGAGACGAGGTGAGTTGCGGGTTGTGCCGCTAGTTGAGTTATCCCGTGGGTGGCTTCCGGGCAGGAACTGGTCCGTTCGGAGCAGGCTGCCCTGCGACGAACCTACGCGCGGTTTTTCAGGGCCGGGTTGATGTCGAGGTTACTGCCCCAGTTCATTCAGGACTGCATAACTAGGATCGTCCGGTCCAAGCCCCAGATTGGTCGAGTTAGGTAAATAGCGCTGCCCGTTCGGCAGTTGCGAGCTTGAAGATCTGATGTGCGTTCAATCTGCCATTCAGGGCATCTGGGCTCTGGAAAGTGCCCTAACACGATTGTCTGACGGCGGACGCAAACCCGGTATCCTACAGGCCCGGGGAGGGTCGCACAAGCGTTCTGCGGTTTCCCAGTTTTTACGGCTTTCATGCGAATGCACCAAAACAATGCCGACTTACTGCGCCTGGAAAGGCATGTTTCTCTGAAACAGCCGTTTCGACGCTGTTAAATTCGTGCATTCAGAGAGAACCTGTATCGCGCAGGTGATGGGCATTTGCTGCCGAAATCACCATCTTAGCTGCTTCCAGAAGAAGGATGCTTCCGTGACAACTCAACAAAGGGCCCTCGGAATTATTGGGCTGGAGATCGGACTTCCGCCTCGTGAATTTCCGCCACCGCAACCGGAGTCGGTCTTCAACCCGGCAACTTTCGACTTCCCAATTATAATAGAGACCGCGGCCGGGGCTTTGGAGGAGAGGGTCATTCCCGGTGATGCTTCTCTCGAGCCGGCCTACATTGCAGCTGCCAGGCGGTTGGTCGAGCGCGGAGCAGTCGCGATAACCGGGGACTGCGGGTTCAGTATCCGGTACCAGGCTGCAGTGGCCGCGTCTGTCGAAGTCCCGGTGGCCATGTCGAGCCTGCTACTGGCGCCCACGCTACTCCGGCAGCTTCCAGCTGACGCAAAGCTCGCCGTTGTGGCCGCAGACTCAAGACACTGCGGCAAAGAGCTGCTGGGCATAGATTCATCCGCAGAGGCAAGAGTAGTCATCGGCGGCATTGAAGGTGACGCGTGGCCGGCTGGTGTTGTTGAAATGGAGTCGGAGGTTGCAGCCTGTGTCGCGCGACTTGGCGCCGCACATCCGGGGATTGCCGCCCTCCTATTTGAATGTACATTGTTCCCGATGGTGACGTCAGCAATCCGTCGTAGGACAGGACTGCCCATCTATGACGCCGCGACCCTTTATCGGATGACATTCGCGTCCGTGGCTTGACCGCTTGGAGGCCACTATCCCAAAATATGAGCTCATGTCTGGTATGAGTTGCGGCTCGTTATTGTAACACACGTCCGCATCTTGTCGAATACTCTGTCGAGACTGGATCCTCGATTTCCGAGGTCAGGACGCGGTGCCTGAGATGCAGGTTGGATTTTTGGAACTCGTGCTGGTCGACCGTGATCCAGACGCTAAGCGGCGACCGACTTCGGCCGGAGTTGAAGCAGGGCGATCAAGGGCCACAAAAATCACTTCAGCCACCTGAGCAGGAGGGAGAAGTTGTATCCGGCGGCGGCCAGGACGGCGTTGAGGGCGTCGCCCTGCTGGCCGGCGAGGTAGTTGCGGCCCATGCGGTGTTCGTTCTTGATGTGGCCGATATGACGCTTGCCAGCGTGTGGCCGTCATAGGGATTGCCGGGCAGCGCTTTTGCATGCAGGGCGAACTGGCCGCCCTTGGAGCGCTTCAGCGTGGTGGCCACCGACACCTTCACACCGAACTCGTAGGGCATATGCGCCTTGCCCTTGCCAATGCATTCCACCTCGTGCGCGTGCAGGCTGTAGATCTTGCGGCCGCGCTGGCGCTGGCGTTGCTAGAGAACGGTGGCGGCCTGGTAGAACGGCCATTTGAAGAGCGCGTCCAGCCCCGCATCGCCGGCGATCTGGCGAGAAATGTCGCGAATGGTCCGGCCGAGATAGGTCTTGAGCCTGCGCAGCGCCTTGTTGGCCCGCTTGAACTGCTTGGCGTGGGCATAGCGCTGGTGGCTGATCAGCGCCAGCTGATAGCTCTGGCGCAAATGGAGCTCCTTCCCTCTTGGCCAGCCGCACCAGCCGTTCGCGCGCCCGGTTGATGAGCTTGGCGTCGGTCGGGAACATGACGTTCTTCGGCTGCACGGTTGTGTCGACGATCACCTGGCGCGTGTCGGCCGGCTTCATCGCCCCGGTCTTGACCGCAAGGCTGAGGCTCTCCTGCAACAGCGCCACGATCCGCTCCTCGCCCATGCGGCTGCGCCAGCGCGTCATCGACGAGAGGTCGAACGGCAGCGTATGGCAAAAGAACGTCTCGCCGGTGAGATACTGGAAGTAAGGGTTCTCCACCCAGCGCTCGCACAGCACCTCATCCGACAGGTTGAAGGTGTGCTTGAGGATCGCCAGCCCCGCCATCAGCCGGGTCGGCAGCGGCGGCATGCCGGGGCCGTCCGAATAGACGG
>NZ_RZRP01000520.1:0-4587 GCF_003997795.1 Mesorhizobium sp. M7A.F.Ca.US.005.03.2.1
ATATTGCCGAGCGCACCGGCGACATTGCGGTCATGCGCTCCATGGTGGCCAACGGCTTCGGCTACGGCATCGCCAACATGCGGCCGCTCAACACGCTGGCGCCGGACGGCAAGCCGCTCGTCTTCGTGCCGTTGGACGGTGACCTCCGGCCGCTGACCATGGGCGTCGCCTTGCCCAATTCCGAACATCGTACGCAATCCGCCCAGGCGTTCATCGACCACTGCCGGCATTTTGTCGTCGAGCAAGGTGTGTTCGGCGCCGAGCGGGCCGTCGGCCAGGCAGCGCTTCCGCAGAAGTAGCGCCCGCTTACGCCAGTTGCTGGTCGGCAAGCCGCTTCAGCAATTTTTCCAGCATGTCGTCGCAGCGGCGCATCTGCTCGACGCTGACGAATTCGTCCGGCTTGTGCCCTTGCGCCATCGACCCCGGTCCGCACACGACCGTCGGCGTGCCGAGATCGCGGCTGAACAGGCCGCCTTCCGTGCCGAAGGCCATCTTGATGGTATTGTTGGCGCCGGTCAGCGATTTGACGAAGGCGACGGCTTGCGAACTGGCTGGCGTGTCCAGGCCGGGATAGGTGTTGGTGATGTCGATGTCGATTGCTGCCTCGGGCGCGATAGTCGAGGCTTCGGAAGCAATATGAGCAGCCTCCTTGCGCAGGCGGTCGAGAATCTCGTGCGGGTCGTCGGCTGCGACATTGCGGATTTCGAAGTCGACCTGGCAAAGGTTCGGCACGATGTTCAGCGCCACGCCGGCGTTGATCTTGCCGACATGGACGGTCGTGTATGATATGTCGTAGTCGCCGTCGCGGGCGCCATCGCGCATCAGCCGGTCCTGTTCGCGGCGCAAGGCGGCGACGAAGTCGCAGCCGAGATGGATGGCGTTGAGCGCCAGCGGGGCCAGCGCCGAATGGCCTTCGCGCCCCTTGCAAAGCGCGCGTGCGGCAAGCTTGCCCTTGTGCCCCGTCGCCACCTGCATATCGGTCGGCTCGCCGACAATGCATAGCAGCGGCCGATGCGGGGCCGCTTGCAGCATGTCGATTAGGCTGCGCACACCGATGCAGCCGATCTCCTCGTCGTAGGAGAGTGCCAGGTGCAGAGGCGTCTTCAGCGTCATTTTCGCGGCCTTGAGGCACGCGGCGAGCGCGCAGGCCACAAAACCCTTCATGTCGGCCGCGCCGCGTCCGTAAAGCTTGCCGTCACGGTTCGTCATCTCGAAGGGCGGCAGCGTCCAGGCCTGGCCGTCGACGGGAACGACGTCGGTGTGACCGGACAGCATGATGCCGGAAGCATCAGTCGGTCCGATGGTGGCAAAGAGGTTGGCCTTGTGGCCGTCCTCGCTGTGGATGATCTGGCTGGCAGTGCCGTGCGCGTCTAGCAGGTCCGCCACGTAGTTGACGAGGGCGAGGTTCGAGTCGCGGCTCACCGTCGGGAATGCGAGCAGCTTTTCAAGGATCTGGGTGCTGTCCATGCGTCTTGTGCCTCATTGGCCGTCGGTACTTCTAGCATCGCGTGGCCGGGGCCTTGAAGTCGCATTTGGCTCAGTCGGGATTCAGCGGATGCTAATCCGGATGTGTGCGATTAGGCGCGGCCTAACCGGCACAGAAGAAATCTGTTGTTTTCCGGCGCTTGCCGCAACTTATGAATGGTCTCACGGCATCAACCCACTGGGCCGGCCGGCTTGCGTCACGCCTCGAAACCATGATCGGGCGTGCTGCAGGGCGACGCTGGCAGGAAGGCACGTTCCATGCGCGATCCGCGCTATGATATTTTGTTCGAGCCCGTGAAGATCGGTCCGGTGACCGCCAAGAACCGCTTCTATCAGGTGCCGCATTGCAATGGCGGCGGCTATCGCGACCCTTCGGCCGCGGCCGAGATGCGCCGCATCAAGTCGGAAGGCGGCTGGGGCGTCATCTTCACCGAGCAAACCGAGATGCACCACACATCCGAGATCACGCCCTTCATCGAGCTCAGGCTGTGGGACGATGCCGATATTCCGGCGCTGGCGAAGATGGCCAAGGCAATGCACCAGCATGGCGCGCTGGCCGGCATCCAACTGGCCTACTCAGGCATCAACGGGCCGAACCTCTACACCAAGGAAGTGCCGCGCGGGCCGTCGGCCCTGCCGATCCGCACCTTCACCAACGATCCGGTGCAGGCGCGCGCCATGGACAAGCAGGATATTCGCGACCTGCGCCGCTGGCATCGCAATGCCTTCAAACGGGCGAGGCTCGCGGGCTTCGATTTGGTGTGCCTCTACGGCGCGCATGGCTTCGGCATCATCCAGCACTTCCTGTCCACGGCCACCAACCAGCGCAGCGACGAATATGGCGGCTCGCTGGAGAACCGCTCGCGGCTGATGCGTGAGCTGATCGAAGAGGGCAGGGACGCTATCGGCGACACGTGCGGCCTGACGCTGCGGCTGTCGCTGGACGAGATGATCGGTGAGCTCGGCTTTGCCAATTCCGAAGTGCGCGACATGATCGAGATGCATGCCGATCTGCCCGACCTCTGGGACCTGGCGCATGGCGCTTGGGAGGACTGCTCCGGGCCGTCGCGGTTCAAGGAGGAGGGCGCGCAGGAGAGCCTGGTGTCCGGCATCAAGAAACTGACCTCGAAGCCGGTCGTCGGCGTCGGTCGCTTCACCTCGCCGGATGTGATGGTGAAGATGATCAAGTCCGGCACGCTGGATTTCATCGGCTGCGCGCGCCCATCGATTGCCGATCCCTTCCTGCCGAAGAAGGTGGAGGAGGGGCGCATCGAGGACATTCGCGAATGCATCGGCTGCAACATCTGCATCACCGGCGACATGACCATGTCGATCTCGCGCTGCACGCAGAACCCAACCTTCATGGAGGAATGGCGCAAGGGCTGGCATCCCGAACGCATGCAGGCCAAGGGCGATAGCGACAGCGTGCTGATCGTCGGCGCCGGCCCGGCCGGGCTGGAGGCGGCGCGTGCGCTCGGCCTGCGCGGCTATCAGGTGGCCATCGCCGAAGCCGGCACCGAACTCGGCGGCCGCGTGGCGCGCGAGTGCCGCTTGCCTGGTCTCTCGGCATGGGGACGCGTGCGCGACTACCGCCAGTACCAGATCAGCCAGATGTCCAATGTCGACGTCTATTTCGAAAGCCGATTGTCGGCGCAGGAGATACTGGACTTCGGCTTTCAGAACATTGCGCTTGCCACCGGCTCGACATGGCGCCGAGACGGCGTGGCGCGCGCGCATGTCGTGTCGATGCCGATCGACCCGGCCATGCCGGTCTACACGCCGGACGATCTGATGGCCGGCACTGTGCCGACCGGCAGTGTCGTGCTGTTCGACGACGACCACTACTACATGGGTGGCGTTCTGGCCGAGCTGATGGCGCGCCAGGGCGCGAAGGTGACGCTGGTGACGCCGTCGGCCTATGTATCCGACTGGACCCGCAACACGCTGGAGCAGGGCGCCATCCATCGCCGGCTGGCCGAACGCGGCGTCGAGATCGTGCTGAACCGGACTGTGACGCGCATCGTGCCGGGCGGTGTTATCACAGTCTGCGCCTATACAGGCGCCCGGAGCGACATCATTGCCGACGCGGTGGTGCTGGTGACATCGCGCCAGCAGGACGATGGTGTCTGGCAAGGCCTGAAGGCGCGGCGGGACGAATGGGCCGACAGCGGAATCCGCTCGATCAAAATCATCGGCGATGCCGAGGCGCCGGGTCCGATCGCCTGGGCAACCTATGCCGGCCACCGCTTCGCGCGCGAGCTGGATGAAGCCGATATCGGCGACGCACTGCCCTTCCGCCGCGAGGTCACGGCGTTGGCCGCGGAATAGGGCGCCTGCGGTGCGGTCAGCGAATATCGGATTGTTCAACCATACCGCATTGCACAATTCCTTCGCTTGGTCACAATGCAGGCATGGTTCGAACCGCACTCGCCGTCCTGGTGATCGATGAAAACCGCATCCGCGCCGCGATCATCGAGGCGGGGTTGCGCGAGGCCGGCCATGAGCGGGTCACTGTCATCCATGATGTGACCGGCATTGCGCGGCGGATCGCCGAGATCGAGCCCGATGTCATCGTCATCGATCTCGAAAACCCGAATCGCGACATGCTGGAAAACATGTTCCAGCTGTCGCGTGCCGTAAAACGGCCGATCGCCATGTTCGTCGACCGCTCCGACCAGGCCTCGATCGAGGCGGCGGTCGATGCCGGCGTTTCGGCCTATGTCGTCGACGGTCTGCGGCAAGAGCGCGTCAAGCCGATCCTCGACATGGCGGTCAGCCGCTTCAACGCTTTTTCGCGCATGGCGCGCGAACTGGAAGAGGTTCGCGGCGAGCTCGAGAGCCGCAAGGTGATCGACCGCGCCAAGCGCATCCTGATGAAATCGCGCGGCCTCTCCGAAGAGGCCGCCTACACGCTGCTGCGCAAGACGGCGATGAACCAGAACCGCAAGATCGGCGACATCGCCCAAAGCCTGGTGACTGCCGCGGGGCTGCTGGGACCGGCGGAGGACGAATGAGCATGACTGCCGAGCACCAGATCACCGCCGGCTTCATGCCGCTTTTCGACAGCGCCGTGCTGGTCGCGGCGGGCGAACTTGGCTTCGC
>NZ_RZRP01000521.1:0-4557 GCF_003997795.1 Mesorhizobium sp. M7A.F.Ca.US.005.03.2.1
CGCCAATGTCGCGCCTGTCATGACCGCCGCGATCTCAGCCTCGCTGACCGCTGAAATGTTCGGCGGGGTGCCTTTCCCGCTCGAGCTTTCGGGTCTGCCGGCGCTCACCGCCAGCCAGTATGTGCCGTTCCTGCTGCTCGGGCTGCTCGGCGGTGCCGCCTCGATCGCCATCATGCATCTGGTGACGCTGATCGAGCGCGGTTTCGCCAGGCTGTCGATCGATGCGTCGCTGCGCCCCGTCATTGGCGGCGTCATCGTTGGCTTGTTGGGGCTGATCACGCCGCAAGTGCTGTCCAGCGGCCATGGCGCGCTGCATCGCGAATTCTCGATGAATTACGGGCTGGCCGTGGTGGCCAGCGTCTTCGTGCTCAAGCTGGCGGCGTCGGCGGTCTCGCTGGGGTCGGGTTTTCGCGGCGGACTGTTCTTTGCCTCGCTGTTCCTCGGCGCGCTGCTCGGCAAGGCGTTCGCGGATGTGATGCTTGTTATTTCTCCGGCAACCGGCATCGACCCTGCCGTCGCCGCCGTCGTCGGCATGACGTCGCTCGCCGTCGGTGTCGTCGGCGGTCCGCTGACGATGACCTTCCTGGCGCTGGAATCGACCCGCGACCTGACGCTGACCGGCGTCGTGCTGGCCGCCTCGATCATGTCGGCCATCCTGGTGCGCGAAACCTTCGGCTACTCGTTCTCGACATGGCGCTTCCATCTGCGCGGCGAGACCATCCGCAGCGCCCACGATGTCGGCTGGATGCGCAGCCTCACAGTCGGCTCGATGATGCGCAAGGACATCAAGACCATCTATGCCTCGACGACGCTGGCAGCCTTCCGCAAGGAGGTGCCGCTCGGCTCTGCCCAGCGCGTCATCGCCGTCGATGCGGGCGACCACTATGTCGGCGTGCTGATCGTGGCCGAACTGCACAGCGATCCGTCCGATGGCGAGGTGCCGGTGCGCGATCTCGCCAAATACAAGGACGCGGTGTTGGTGCCGAGCATGAACGTGCAGGCCGCCGCGGAAACATTCCAGCGGGCGGGCGCCGAAGAACTCGCCGTGGTCGAGGATTTCACCGACCATATCGTGCTGGGCCTGTTGACCGAAGGCCATCTGATGCGACGCTATGCCGAGGAACTCGACAAGGCCCGCCGGGACCTGTCGGGCGAGGGCTAAGGGACACCCGGAGTCAGTGCTCAATAGGTCCCTTGGCCATCACGAGGGCCGTGCCGGCGGTCGTCGGGCGCTCGATCATGCGGCGTACGCGGGGCGGTTCGTCGCCGCTGTGCAGGGCCCGCACGCGTTCGCCGATGACGGCGTCGGCATGGGTGATGCGTCCATTGTGCCTGATATACTCGATCCAGGTCGGCGTGTGATAATGCTCGATCCATACGGTGGGATTCTCGAGATCGCGCGCCAGCGTCCAGTTGCGGGCGCCGTCACGGCGGCGGATGCGGCCGCGTTCGGCCATGATGGCGAGGAACTCCGGTTCGTCCTCGTGGCGGATCACATACTCGATCATGATGGCGATGGGACCACTGCGCGGCTTCAGGTCAAGCGCCAAATGCGGTTCCTTGAAGCGATTGAGCGGGTCGAGGTTGAGCACCTGCTGTTGCGGCAGCGGGAGCAAAAGACCGATGGCGCCGCCGGCCAGCATGGCGATGCTGGCGGCGATCAGCGCGGTTTCGGCGCCATGCGCGTCGGCGACGACGCCCCAGATCCAGCTGCCGAGCGCGATGCCGCCGAAGGTCGCGGTCTGGTAGACCGACAGCACCCGGCCGACCACCCAGCGCGGCGTCGCCATCTGCACCGTGACGTTGAAATGCGAAAGCGCGATCACCCAGCAGGCACCGCCGACAAGCAGGCCGAGCGACGTCTGCCAGGCATGCTGGCTGACGGCGGCATTGAAGGCGCAGACGGCGAAGCCGGCGAACGCACAGCGCACCATCGTCTCGCTGGAGAGCAACTGCCGCAGCCTGACGCTGATCAAGGCGCCGCCGACCGCGCCGATGCCGAAGGCGCCGAGCATGATGCCATAGGTAAGCGCATCGCCCTTGACGACGTCGCGCGCCACCAGAGGCAGCAACGCAAGCACAGCGCCTGCACTGAAGCCGAACGCAGCACCCCTGACCAGCACCTTGCCGATATTGGGCGACATGGCGACATAGCGCAGGCCGGCGCCCATGGCGGCCCCCAGCGACTCGCGCGGCAAGGTCGATACCGGCACGTTCGGCTTCCAGCGCGCCAGCACGACGATCAGGCCGATATAGCTCACCGCGTTCGCCGCGAAGGCGGCTGCCGCACCGGCGGCGGCGACGATGATGCCGCCGATCGCCGGACCGACGCTGCGCGTCAGGTTAAAGCCCATCGAATTGAGGGCGACGGCCGCCGGCACCTTGTTGCGGGGAACGATATCGCCGACGGAGGCTTGCCATGACGGGCTGTTGAGCGCGGTGCCGCTGTCGATCAGGAAGGTGAAGGCAAGCAGCGTCCATGGCGTGATCAGGCCCGAATAGGTGAACAGGGTCAGAAGCACCGACACCACCAGCATGAAGGTCTGGGCGACCAGCATCACCTTGCGCCGGTCGAAACTGTCGGCGATGGCGCCGGCGACCAACGCAAACAGCATGATCGGCAAGGTGGTCGAAGCCTGGACAAGGGCCACCTGATAGGGCGAGGTGGCGATCGTGGTCATCATCCAGGCGGCGCCGACACCCTGGATCAGGCCACCGAAATTCGAGACGAGACTTGCGCCCCACACGGCGCGGAAAATGCCGTGCCGGAAGGGCGCCAGCGCCGAGACGCTCTCGCTGTCCGGCTTTTCGTCAATCATTTGGAATTCCTGCCATGTCGTGCCTGCCCGTCAGACAATCCGTTTGCGCAGACCGTTTGCCGAAAGTAGGGCATGGCGCCGCAAAGGGCAAAAAAGCTCATGGTCCAACAATGGGATAGAGGCGGTCCAGGCCTTGTCTGCCGTGCGTGCGGAGGCGCCAAGGGGATCGGCGGCGTCTGTCTTCGGACAATTACGACGGCATGCCGCGGCACGCCTTCCCAAAACAGGTTAGAACCCGTTCTGGATGCGCTCGAAGATGACGTTGGTGAAGGCCGATATCTGGCTGCCGATGAAGGGGCCGGTCAGCGCCACCACCAGCATGATGGCGACGATCTTCGGCACGAAGGTCAAGGTGATTTCCTGCACCTGGGTCAGCGCCTGGATGAGGGCGATGCCGATGCCGACCACCATGGCGACCAGCACCACCGGAGCGGACGCGACGAGCACCGTCCATACCGCGTACTGGACGATGTCGAGAGCGTCGGCCTCATTCATGGGACTGGCTCTCTGTCGAAAGCGTCAGCTTGCCGCCTTGACCGAAACTCCCGGACCGACCGCGACTTCGGTGCCGTTCTGCAGCACGGCGATGAGACCGTTGCTGGCGAGGCGCACCGAAGCCACGGTGCCCGTCGTTAGGCCGTCGGCGGAGGTTATCGAGCGTCCGATCAGTGCGTCGGCCTGCGACAGCGCCGAGGACTGCATGATCTGGTTGAGCTTGGTGTTGGTCTGCACCGATTGCTCGACCTGCGAGAAGGTGGCGAGCTGGGCGACATACTGCGTCGAATCCATCGGCTTGGTCGGATCCTGGTTCTTCATCTCGGCGATCAGAAGCTTCAGGAAGGACTGGTAGTCGACCGCTGTCTTCGAGGTGGACGCGGTGGCCTGATTGGCGCCGGTCGGAATCGTCGTCGTCATGTCCACGTTCATCAGTATCGTGCTCCCACAGCCAACGGGCGCTCGGCACCCGAAATATCGTCATTGCCACCCAGCGCGCGGCGTTCGAGCGGATAAAGTGCGCGGATCGCCTTCAGCGCTTCGTAGATATGGTCCTCGCCGACCATGCGGTCGATCTGTTTCAGCGCGCTGCAGATCTGGCCGTCCTCGAAGCTTGCCAGAAGCAGCGGCAGCGAACGACGGAACATCTCGCGTGCGGCGGCGGCGCCGGCCGGGTTCATCAGCATGACCTGCAGGATGAAATAAAGCTGCTTGAGCGGTGTCGAGGCATCTTCGGCCTGGATCACGTGGTTTTCGAGCAGGAACTGGACGTCGTTCATCAATTCGACGGTGACCTTGCGGTCGACCCGGATGACGGCGCCGTTGATATAGATCTTTTCGTTCGGCTTCAGCGATATCTTCAGCGTGTTGGTCATTGAATGCCGTCCCTGATGATCTGGGACACCTCGATCAGCCCTTCGAAATTGTTGGTGCGGCCCTGACGGATGTCCTCCGCCTCGCGCAGCAGCCACAGGCCGATGGAAATGAGGTTGGCGCGCAGTTCCTTTGGCAGGGCGTTGTCGCTGGAGCCAAGATCCTCGACGAAGGCGGTCCAGACGCGGTTGGTGAAGTGAAGCGCCTCTATCGCCTCCATCGAACCGTGGCCGGCCACTGCTGCTGCCGCCAGCATGTCGATCGAGCGGGTCAGAAGCTCGCGCTCGCGGTCCTTCGCGTCGGCAACGGAGTTGCTCTGGATGTCGGCGTAGGAGAATTGGTACATCGTTGGGGCTCTACCGTTCCGTTA
>NZ_RZRP01000522.1:0-4543 GCF_003997795.1 Mesorhizobium sp. M7A.F.Ca.US.005.03.2.1
GCCTAGCGCCTGCTTCGACTTTATTCGCCAGGTCTCCATGCCCAAGCCGCAAAAATCCGCTTCCGACAGCTTGCTGCTCCAGGCCGACGTGCTGGTGCTGGGCGGCGGTCCGTCGGCAGCTTGGGCAGCAGTCGCCGCGGCCGAGGCCGGCGCCAAGGTGGTGCTGGCCGACAAGGGCTATCTCGGCACCAGCGGCGCCACCGCGCCGTCCAACACCGGCACCTGGTGCGTGCCGCCGGGCGACAACAGGCATGCCGTGGTCGAGCGACGCTGGCAGCGCACCGGCGAACTCGCCGACCCGCGCTGGATGCTGCGCTGCGTTGACACCGCCTACCGCAACCTGCTCAGGCTTTCCGAATGGGGCTATCCCTTCCCGAGCGAGGATGACGGCCGGCTCTACATCGCCAATCTGCGCGGCCCGGACTACATGCGCTTCATGCGCCGCCGCGTGCTTTTGGCCGGCGTCACCGTCCTCGACCATCATCCCGCGCTCGAACTTTTGTCGGACGGCGATGCCATCGTCGGCGCCGCCGGTGTCGCCAGGCAGATCGGCCAGGATTGGCGCGTCGACGCCAACGCGGTGGTGCTGGCGACCGGTGGCTGCGCTTTCCGCGAGCGCATCCTCGGCGCGACCGGGCTGACCGGCGACGGCTATCTGATGGCGGCGGAGGCCGGCGCCAGCCTGTCGGGCATGGAGTTCACCGGCAAATACACGCTGGCGCCCTACGGCTCCTCGTTGAACAAGGGGCTGCCGTTCCGCTGGGCGTCGTTCCATCGCGAAGATGGCTCACCGATCGTCGGGCCGACCGGCGAGCCGTTGCGCAACGGCATCGGCGACCGCGAGGAGGAAGTGGCGCGCGCGCTGATCGACGGCCCGGTCTACGCGCGGCTCGATCAGGCCGAACCAGCGCTGCAGGGCTGGCTGCGCCAGGGCCAGCCGAATTGCTTCGTGCCCTATGACCGCGCCGGCATCGACCCTTTCAGCGAGCTGTTCCGCATCACCCTGCGCGCCGAAGGCACGGTGCGCGGCACGGGCGGCATAGACATCGTCTCCGACGATTGCGCCACCGGCGTACCCGGCCTCTATGTCGCCGGCGACGCGGCCAGCCGCGAGATCATGACCGGTGCGGTGTCGGGCGGCGGCGCCGTCAATTCGTCCTGGGCGCTGGCCAGCGGCTGGTGGGCGGGCAAGGGCGCTTCGACCCATGCCAAGCGCCGGACCGGCAAGGCATTCCGCACTGAGGTGCAGTCGCTTGGCCAGGCTGGATTACGTCCTGCATCATCGCCGCGCGTCGACATCTCGGCAGGCGAAGTCATCGAGGCGGTGCGCAGTGAGGTGACGCCGCTCGACAAGAATTTCTTCCGCACCGGCGAAGGCCTGGAGAAAAGCGGCGAGCGGCTGGAGAGTGTCTGGCGCGACGTGCGCGACCATCTGCAAGGCGACGGGCTGGATAGGGTCCGTACCCGAGAGGCAGCTTCGATCGCCGCCGCCGGGCGCTGGTCCGTGGCCGCAGCGCTGCACCGCACCGAGAGCCGCGGTATGCATCGCCGCACCGATTTGCCGGGCAAGAGCCCGGCCTTCGCGCACCGGCTGGTCATCACCGGTGTGGATGCGTTCCGCATCGCAGGCGCGCCTGAGCGGCTGGCGGAGCTGGCGTCATGATCGAGATCGTCTCGGCCACGCGCTGCGTCGAATGCGACATCTGCGTCAAGGTGTGCCCGGCCAACGTCTTCGACGCGACCGAGAGCGGCGTGCCGGTGATCGCCCGCCAGGAGGACTGCCAGACCTGCTTCCTGTGCGAGATCTACTGCCCGACCGACGCGCTCTATGTGGCCGAGTTCGCCGAAGGGCCGACCGGCATCACGGAAGCTCAGGCCGACGCCCGACAGCTGTTTGGCTCCTATGCCCGCGCGCTCGGCTGGAAGCGCGGCAAGGCCGGCGGTTCGGAATTCGACCCGACGCACCGCATCCGCGTGGCGCAGTGAACCGATCGGAGACAGATATGGACCGTATCGTCGTCAGCGACATCAGCAAGACCTTCCAGCTCAAGCCGGGGCAGTTCGTCACCGTCGATGGCGAGGCGACCGACCGCGTCATCGTGCTCGACGGCGTTGACCTCTCGATCCGCAAGGGCGAGTTCATCACGCTGGTCGGCCCCAGCGGCTCGGGCAAGTCGGTGCTGCTCGACATCATTGGCGGGCTGACGCAGGCGACCGGCGGCGACGTCAAGCTCGATGGCCGGCGCATCACCAGGCCCGACCCGAAGACCGGCTATGTCTTCCAGCAATATGCGCTGTTTCCCTGGCGCACGGCGCTCGCCAACATCGAATATGCGCTGGAAGTGCGCGGCGTGGCCAAGGCTGAGCGCACGGCGACGGCCCGCCATCTGTTGTCGCTGTTCGGCCTTGCCGGCTTCGAGGACCGTTTTCCCAACCAGCTGTCCGGCGGCATGCAGCAGCGTGTGGCGATCGCGCGTGCGCTGGCCAGCAACCCGGAAGTGTTGCTGATGGATGAGCCGTTCGCGGCGCTCGACCAGCAGACGCGCGAGCTTCTGCAAGGCGAGCTGCTGCGGATCTGGGGCAAGATCAACACGACTGTCATTTTCGTCACCCACTCGATCGACGAGGCGATCTTCCTCGCCGACCGGGTGGTGGTGATGACGGCGCGGCCGGGCGCGGTGAAGGAGATCATCGATATCGACCTGCCACGGCCGCGCGACGGCGACATCCGCGCCAGCGCCGAATTCAATCTATATCGCGCTCGCGTCTGGGACGTGCTGCGCGACGAGGTCAACAAGGCGCAGAAGGACTGGACTCTGTCGCCAGCCTTCAGTCACTGAGGAACTGGACCCATGGCCTATCTGACCGAGAAGTTTGGCTCCGCTGGAGCGCTCCACCTGTTTGCCGGCGCTGGCGAAACGGTAGCCGCCGCCAGGGTCCCCGCCATCAAGGCCAACGCCAAGATCCGGAGCAAGAAAGCGAGCCACGGCACATTCCTCTATGGCTTGCCGCTGCTCGGCCTGTTCTTCCTGCTGTGGGAGATCGCGCCCCGGCTCGGCTGGCTGAACCGCATCTTCTTTCCGCCGCTGAGCGAGGTGCTGGTCGCCTGGTGGGCGCTGCTCGCTTCGGGCGTGCTGATCGAGCATATCGGCATAAGCCTGCAGCGTGCCGCGATCGGCTTCGCACTCGGCGTGGTGGTGGCCATCCCGCTCGGTCTGTTGATGGGGCGCTATTCGCTGTTCGAGAAGGTTTCCGACCTTTTGGTGCAGACGCTGCGCAACACCTCGCAATTCGCGCTTCTGCCGGTGTTCATCCTGCTGCTCGGCATCGGCGAGGAATCGAAGGTCGCGATCACCTTCTACTCCTCGGTTTTCTTTCTCCTCGTCAACACGATCAGTGGCGTCAAGTCGGTCGATCCGCTGCTCATCAAGGCTGCGCGCTCGATGGGCACGTCCGACTTCGACCTTTTCCGGAAAGTCATCCTGCCGGCCAGCATTCCCTCGATCGTCGCCGGCGCTCGGCTGGCGGTGAAATCCTCGCTGTTCGCGGTCATCGGCGCCGAGATGCTGGCGGCCAAATCCGGCCTCGGTTTCCTCATCCAGAATTCGCAGCTGATGATGGAAACGGCCGACATGTACGCCGGCATCCTGACGCTGACCGTCATCGGCCTGACCGTCAATTACCTGCTCGTCTGGTTCGAGCGCTGGGCAACAGCCTGGAAGGGCCAGTCCGAGACCTCGCTCATTTAAGCGGCCCCATCATTCCAAACAGGAAGGATTTTCCCATGCCCAACATTCCATTCGACGCAATTCGCCGGCTGCTGCTGAAGGGCGCCATTGCCGTCGTCATCGGCCTTGGCGGCATGCCTGCCTTCGCACAGGACAAGCCTGACATCATCCGCATCGGCAGCACGGCGCCGGGGCACCTCAAATTCGTCCTCGCCCAGAAGGACGGCTGGTGGGACAAGGAATTCGCCAAGGACGGCATCAAGGTCGAACTGGTGACCTTCAACGGCGGCTCGGAAGCCACGACGGCATTGGCGACCGGCGCCATCGAGTTCACCTATACCGGCAACAATCCGGCGCTGCGCGTTGCTGCGTCCGGCGCCGACGTCAAGCTGATCGGCCTGTCGAGCTATGTGAAGGCCGGCGGTTCCTACATCGTCGTCAAAACCGACTCGCCGTTGAAGACGCTGCAGGATCTCAGGGGCAAGAAGGTCGCCTATCTCACCGGAACGGTGCGGCATTCGAACTTCAGCAAGGCACTGAACAGCGTCGGCCTGACCACCAATGACGTCGAAGGTCTGAACCTGCCTTTCGAGGCATCCGGCCCGGCGCTGCTGCGCGGCGATATCGACGCCATTGTCGAGACGGATTCGACGGCGGCCAAGCTGGTCGACACCGGCGAGGCGCGGGTGCTGTTCGACACCAGCACCCATCCGGAATGGAACGTGCCGAACGTCATCTCGGTCAACGGCGCCTTCGCGGCGAAATATCCCGATCTGGTCAAGCGGCTGCTGAAGATCGACATCGAGATTTCGCGT
>NZ_RZRP01000523.1:0-4539 GCF_003997795.1 Mesorhizobium sp. M7A.F.Ca.US.005.03.2.1
GTGGTGCTCGTCCACCACCAGGTCGGCGGTGCCTTGCCGGCGGCACAGAGATGGCCCTGCCCGGAAAGGTCGTCGTCGCGATTGGGATTGACGACAGCGATTGCCGCCGGCGTGGTCTTCCTCGCCCTTGTGCAGACGGCCAGGATCCTGCGTAGCCGCATGGCCGATGCTACGCCGCCGGACCTGCTTTCGCTGCTCGATATCGTGGCATTGGCCACCGTTTGTGACGTGGTGCCGCTGACCGGCGTCAACCGTGCCTTCGTGGTCAAGGGGCTGCAGATGGCGCGCCAGCAGAAGAACGAAGGGCTCGCGGCACTGGCACGGGTGTCGCGCATCGGCGAGCCGATCAGCACCTTCCATCTGGCCTATCTGATCGGCCCGCGCATCAATGCCGGCGGACGCATCGGCGATGCCGCACTTGGCAGCCGGTTGCTTGCGACCGACGACCCGGTCGAGGCGCGCACCATTGCCGAGACGCTCGACCGGCTCAACCAGGAACGGCAGCTGATGGAGCAGGAGATGCTCGCGGCGGCGCGCGCCGAGGCCGATGCGGAGCTCGCCGGCGGCAATGGCCCGGCTATCGTCGTCACCGCCAGCAACAGCTGGCATCCGGGCATCGTCGGTTTGCTCGCCTCACGGCTGAAGGATCATGCCCGCCGGCCGGCCTTCGCCATCGCCTTCAACGCCAACGGCATCGGCACCGGCTCGGGCCGCTCGGTCTCGGGTTTCGACCTCGGCCGGCTGGTGCGCGAGGCGGCCATTGCCGGTCTGATCGTCAAGGGTGGCGGGCATGGCATGGCGGCGGGCATCACCGTCGAGCGGGCGAGGCTTGGTGAGCTCAGGGCTTTTTTCGAAGAGCGGGCGGCAGCCGACGTGTTTCGCCTGCAGGGCGAGGAAAGCCTGGCCATAGACGGTGCGCTTGCCGCTGAAGGCGCGACACTCAGCCTGCTCGACGCGCTGGAACAAGCCGGACCTTTCGGTGCCGGGCACGTGGCCCCTGTTTTCGCGTTGCCGCGCCACCGGTTGGCCGATGCGCGGCCGGTCGGCACCAATCACATCCGCGTCGAGCTGCAATCGGAAAGCGGCGGCCGGATCCAGGCGATCGCCTTTCGCGCCGTCGATACCGCGCTTGGCGAATTCCTGTTCAAGAACCGGGGCAAGACAATCCACGTCGCCGGTTCGCTCTCAGGAAATTACTGGAACGGCAACCGCACCGTTCAGTTTCGTATCACCGATGCGGCTCGTGCGTAGGTTTTGATCAGGCGAGAACTGTCTGCAGCCGGGTCAGTTCGCCGATTTGCGCCATCGTCGCCTGATAGCCGAGCTTGATCGCCTCGTCGGCGCGGTGGAACTCGGTCAGGCCGATATGGCTGAGCTTCGGCTGTAGCGACATGTCTGGCGGATCGCCGGCAAGTCTTGCGCGCGAAATGCGGTCCTGGATGATGTTGAAGGCCTCGACCATGACGCCGGTGATGCCGAGCCGGGTCTGATGCGACTGGTGTTCGGGATCGCCATGTCCGGCCCTCGGCGCGTCCTTTTCGACGACCAGTTCGCCAGCGCTGTGCTTGATGACGGCGGCACGGCCGAACAGGTCATAGTGAAGGTTGACCGCCACGACGAGCGGCTGCTCGTAGGCGCGGCAGACCGAAACCGGTACGGGGTTGACCAGAGCGCCGTCGACCAGCACGCGGCCGTTGCAATTCACCGGCTCGAACACGCCGGGAAGCGCATAAGAGGCGCGCATGGCGGTGATCAATGAGCCGCTCGACAGCCAGATTTCGTGGCCCGTGCGGATTTCGGAAGTGACCGCGACGAACGGCTTGGCAAGGTCCTCGAAACGAATGCCGGCCATGTGCTCGCGCAGCCTTGCATCGAGTTTCATGCCGCCGAACAGGCCGCTGCCGCGTAAATTGAGATCGAGCAGGCCGAAAATGCGGCGCTTGGTCAGGCTGCGGGCGAATTCTTCGAGCTCGTCCAGTTTGCCGGCGAGATAGCAGCCGCCGACCAGCGCGCCGATCGAGGTGCCGGCGATCATCGATACTTCGATGCCGGCTTCATCCAGCGCGCGCAGCACGCCGATATGCGCCCAGCCGCGGGCGCACCCGCCACCCAAGGCGAGGGAAATGCCTGTTTTCTTTTGGGAGTTCGTTTCGGACGCGCCGCCTGACGAGGACAGGCCGTTGGCCTCCCTGACATCTGGTCTGTTACGCAATGACGCCCACTCGAGCATCATGATCTCCCTTGTCCCACGGCTACTATACGAGCGGGGCGTATCGAAATGATGAATCTGTGTCGTTGGTGTCAGGCAGAAGGTTCAAGCTGTTGGTTTCCGATACGTGTTTTCCGCATCGAACAGCGGCTTGCTGCCGTCGATGGCAAGCGTCCCTTTGCCGTCGACCAGCCCCACCGTCCGATAAAAGCATGAACGCCGGCCAGTGTGACAGGTTGCGTCGTGGCCCAACACTTTGACGCGCAACCATATGGCATCCTGGTCACAATCCGTGAGCATCTCGACGACATGCTGAAAATTGCCTGATGTTTCGCCCTTTTTCCAAAGCGCGCTGCGCGAGCGCGACCAGTAGTGGGCGATGCCGGTCTCAAGCGTCAGCGCCAGTGCTTGCGCGTTCATATGCGCAACCATCAACAGCATGCCGTCCGCGGCGTCTGTCACGACGACCGTGACCAGCCCGGCTGCATCGAAGCGCGGCGAAAACACCGCGCCTTCCTCGAGAGCCTTCTTGTCCGACGGAGCTTTTGGAAATTCCAGTGCCGACATCGCCGGTCCTTATTTTGATGGCCGGCGAGGGCCGATCAGACCCCGCCGCCGCGCACCATGGTGACGAAACGGACCTGCTCTTCGGGCGTGTCCTTGAAAACGCCGGTGAAGGTCGAGGTCAGCGTGGTTGATCCCTGCTTGCGGATGCCGCGCATGGCCATGCACATGTGCTCGGCCTCGATCATGACGGCGACGCCGCGCGGATTGAGCACGTCCTGGATGACGCCGGCGATCTGCGCCGTCAGCGCCTCCTGGGTTTGCAGGCGGTGGGCGAAGATATCGACGACGCGTGCGATCTTGGACAGGCCGACGACCTTGCCGTCCGGAAGATACCCGACATGCGCCTTGCCGATGATCGGCACCATATGGTGCTCGCAATGCGAATGGAATGTGATGTCCTTGACGATGACCAGGTCATCGTAGCCGGCGACCTCCTCGAAGGTGCGGCCGAGCTCGTCGGCCGGGCACATGTCGTAACCACCGAACATTTCGCGAAAGGCCTTTGCCACCCGCTTCGGCGTGTCGACCAACCCTTCGCGGTCCGGATTGTCGCCGGTCCAGCGCAAAAGCGTGCGCACGGCGGCTTCGACTTCGGCTTCGCTTGGCCGGTCGGTGACCGGCTTTTCCATATAGGCTGACTGTGGCATTAGCTTCTTGATGACGGCATCCATAAAGGCGTCTCCCGTAGTCCCTCTCGGCGGAGGAACGAGTTGAACGGACCACGACCTTTCGGTGTCGGAAACTCGCCCCGTTTCCAGCCCCGTAAGCGGCGTGAACTTCCCGGCAAGGACATTGGCTTTCGTCGTTCTTGTCGATACCGGACTGCCAGCATTATATAAGGTCATAGCGAGCGAAAGGAAGACACGACAGCGGCAATCGCTGTTCGCTTGGCGGCGACGGATTGGAAAATTATGATAAACGACGTCTACAACGCGAAAATTCTCGGTTTTGCCGGAAACATCGCCCGCATCGGCCGTCTCGATCATCCTGACGCGACCGCCAAGGCGCACTCCAAGCTATGCGGTTCGACCGTCACCGTCGACCTCAAGATGCAGGACGGCGTCGTCACGGATTTTGCCCATGACGTGAAGGCCTGCGCGCTCGGCCAGGCGTCGTCATCGATCATGGCGCAGCATGTCGTCGGCGCGAGTGCCGAGGAATTGCGCGCGGTGCGCGACACCATGCTGAAGATGCTCAAGGAAAATGGCGCCCCGCCGGACGGCCGCTTTGCGGATCTCAGATATTTGGAGCCGGTGCGCGACTACAAGGCGCGGCACGCTTCGACCATGCTGACTTTCGATGCCGTGGTCGACGCGATCGGCCAGATCGAGAAGAAGCGCGCCGAAGAAGCGGCCTGACCTTGGGATTTGGCCGTCCACGGTGCGCAGGCTTCGCGCAGGCGCCCAAAATCTTTGTTGCCACGGCTTGGCATTTGGCTGGACAGGAACCGGGCCAGAAGGGTTTAAGCCTGCGCTTCCAGCGCCCGCCTGCTTTCGGCAAATTCACTTCTGAGCCAGTCGGCGAACGCGGCGGCCGGCTCCGAGAGGTCGTGCAGGTTTCTGGCCACCAGCCAATAGGCGCCGGATGCGACGTCGATGTCGAACGGCTTGACCAGCGCGCCGGATGCGATTTCCCCGCCGATCTGCAACAGATCGCCCAATGCCACGCCATGTCCGAGCAAGGCGGCCTGCTTTGAAAGCGACGCATCCGCCAGCATCGGCCCGCGCGCGGGCCGATGCTGGCGGATGCGTCGCTTTCAAAGC
>NZ_RZRP01000524.1:0-4480 GCF_003997795.1 Mesorhizobium sp. M7A.F.Ca.US.005.03.2.1
GTCCGGCATCATGGTGGGACTGGGCGAAGAACGGAATGAAATCCTGCAGTTGATGGACGATCTGCGTTCGGCCAATGTCGACTTCATGACCATAGGCCAGTATCTGCAGCCGTCGAAGAAGCACCACCCGGTGATCCGTTTTGTTACGCCGGAGGAGTTCAAATCCTTTGAGACGATCGGCCGGACCAAGGGTTTCCTGCTGGTGGCGTCCAGCCCGCTGACGCGTTCATCGCATCACGCCGGCGACGATTTCGCCAAGCTGCGTGCGGCACGGGAAGCGATTCTCAAGAAATCAGCTTAATCAGCCGGTTTCATGCCAAAATTCGAAGCCACCCGACGCGTATCCCATACACCCGAGCAGATGTTCGCTTTGGTCGCCGATGTTGAATCCTATCCGCAATTCCTGCCGCTTTGCGAAGCGCTGACGGTTCGCTCGCGCAAGGAGCGTGACGGGCGTACCGTTCTCCTTGCCGACATGAGCATCGGCTACAAGGCGATCCGCGAAACCTTCACGACGCAGGTACTGCTGAAGCCCGACGAGAACACCATCGACGTGAAGTACATCGACGGGCCGTTTAAATATTTGAGCAATGTCTGGCGTTTCGAACCCGACGGCGCCGGTTGCGCCGTCCGCTTCTTCATCGACTACGAGTTCAAGAGCCGCATTCTGGGCGCGGTCATGGGAACCATGTTCGATCGTGCCTTCCGCATGTTCGCCGAAGCCTTTGAGAAGCGCGCCGACGTCATCTACGGTACAAAACCGTCTTGAGGCTTGCGCATGCTTTTCTGGATAGCGAGCACCGTTGGACTGGCGATCGCCTATCTCTTCGGTTCCATGCCCACGGGTTATCTGGCGGGGAAGCTGCTCAAGAGCATCGATATCCGGGAGCATGGCTCCAAATCCACCGGGGCAACGACCGTTTTGCGGGTCTTGGGAAAATGGCCTGCGTTGGTGGTGTTGCTGGTGGATGTGCTGAAAGGTGCTGCGGCGATCGTCTTTGCCCGCTGGTTCTATCCCTGGTTCATCACGTTGCCGTTTGTTACGCCATCGACCCCGCTTGACCTGCAAGCCTGGGTGCCTTGGGCTGTTTGCCTGGCCGGAATTGCCGTGTTGTTGGGACATGGCCGTTCGATCTGGTTGAATTTCACAGGTGGCAAATCCGCTGCGACGGGGCTTGGCGTGTTGCTGGCTCTGTCTTGGCCGGTAGGTGTGGGGGCTGCGGCGGCTTTTGGTGCTGTGCTGGCTACGTCTCGGATAGTTTCCCTGAGTTCGATGGTAGCGGCGTTGACCGCGATCGCCCTCATCTGTGGCCTGGAGCAACCGTTGGCCTATCGGTTGCTGGTGATTGCGGGCAGCATCTACGTGGTTATGCGCCATCGTGCCAACATTCAGCGGCTGCTGGCTGGGACGGAGCCACACTTGGGGCAAAGCAGCCCGGAATCGAAAACGTAGCCGCAAATCCGGCTTTCGGGTCCGCCCGCCCAACGTTTTATAATCCTATCCGAGTGCTTGCAGGCCCAGTTCCAGCGCTTGCCGGACCGTTTCGCGACGGATGAAATCGCGGCCTTTGTCTGCAAAGAGTTGGTGCTCGGCGACAATCGGTCGGCCGTCCAGCGCAACCCCGAACCAGACCAGGCCGACCGGTTTTTCCGCCGAACCGCCGCCAGGCCCGGCGATCCCGGTAACCGCCAGGGTCAGCCCGGCGCGCGAACGGGTAAGCGCGCCTGTCGCCATTTCGATCGCAGTCTCGCGCGAAACCGCCCCATGCGCATCGAGCGTGGCGGCGGAAACGCCGAGCATGTCCATCTTGGCTTCGTTGGAATAGGTGATGAAGCCGCGATCGACCACGGCGGACGAGCCCGCGATGTCGGTGAGTGCCGCGATGATCATGCCGCCGGTGCAGCTTTCCGCCGTTGCCAGCATGATGCCGCGTTTCTGGCAGGCTTGCAGCAAGGCATTTGCCAGGTCGCTGTTGGTCATTCCGGCACCTCGCCGGGAAACACCACACTGGCAGTGGCGATCGCCGCAATGCCTTCCTCGCGCCCGACGAAGCCGAGCTTCTCGTTGGTTGTCGCCTTGATCGAGATGCGATCCGCGGAAATTGCCAGCATCTGCGACAGGGCTGCCGTCATCGCCTCGCGGTGCGGGCCGACGCGCGGCGCTTCGCAGATCAACGTGATATCGGCATTGGCGATGCGGCCGCCGCGCTCGCGCACCAGCCCTGCCGCATGCTCGACGAAGATCCGCGACGCAGCGCCTTTCCACTGCGGGTCGGACGGCGGAAAATGCGTGCCGATGTCGCCGGCGCCGCAGGTCGCCAACAACGCATCGGTCAGAGCATGCAGACCGACATCGGCGTCGGAATGGCCGGACAGTTTCTTGTCGTGTGCAATGGCGACGCCACACAGTGTGACATGGTCGCCGGGCTCGAAAGCATGGACGTCGTAGCCATTGCCGGTTCGGATGTCGGGAAAGCGCACACGTTCGCCGGAAAGCCGCTGGTCCGCCATCGCAATATCCCGTGCCCAGGTGAGTTTGACATTATCCGGCGAGCCCGGAACGATCTTGACCGGAATATGCGCCCATTCGGCGATCGCGGCATCGTCGGTAAAATCCATTTTTCCCAGATGATGGGCTTTCTCGTGCGCGGCAAGGATGGGCCAGAACGGAAAGCCCTGCGGCGTTTGCGCCGCGTGAAGACCGCTGCGCGAAACGGTTTCGCCGACCACCCCGGAGGCCGATTCGCGCTTCAGCGTGTCGGCGACGGGCAAAGCGGGCAATGCGCCCTCGCGCTCGCCGATGGCGGCGATGGTGCGATCTATTAGGTCCGCATCGACAAACGGACGCACGGCATCGTGGATCAGAACCTGCCCCGGCGCGTGGTCTCTAAGGGCAAGCAGGCCGAGCCGGACGGATTCCTGCCTGGTCGCCCCGCCGATAACGGCGCTAACGCGCTCGGCGTTGGTGCCCGCCGCCTGCCGGAACAGTTCATGGTCGTCAGCATGAATGGCGACGACGATCTCGCTGGTCCGCGGGTGGGCCAGAAAAATGTCAAGCGTGTGTGCGATAACGGCAAAGCCGCCAATGTGTTGATATTGCTTCGGTCCGTTGGCCTGTCCGGCGCGCGCACCACGGCCGGCCGCGACGATTACCACCGCGACCTTGCCATCCGCACTCGAAACGTGATTTTCACTTGCGTCAGTCATTGCAGATTGGCTTAGCGCACGATCCCGAAAAGTGTAATCGGTTTTCGGCAAAGATCGTGCGTCAAATATGAATCCCAAAGCGTCCTTTGCGCGTCCCACGGGGCGCGCGGCGCTTTGGCCACACCCAATCCCGAAGGCCAGCATTTTCCCAATTGCGCCTTAATGTGGCGTCATTCCGCGTTGCACATTGCGGCCGATATGGCTAGAGAATGTGCAACGAATGAAGATGCTTGGTTTTTGTGCATGGTTAATTTGACCAAATTGGCCGCGCCGCTTAACGTCGGCGGCGTGAAACTCCGCAATCGCGTGTTCCTCGCGCCGATGTCGGGCATTACGGACGAGCCGTTCCGGCAGCGTGCCCACGCGCATGGCGCGGGCCTGGTCGTGTCCGAAATGGTTGCCAGCGGCGAGCTCGCCAAGGGCAGGGCCGGTTTCAACCTGCGCATACGCCACTCCGGCCTGCCCGTCCATATGGTTCAGCTGGCCGGCCGTGAGGCGATGCACATGGCCGAAGGTGCCAGAATCGCCGCCGGCGAGGGCGCCGACATTATCGACATCAACATGGGATGCCCGGCCAAGAAGGTCACCGGCGGTTATGCCGGCTCGGCATTGATGCTGGATCTCGACCACGCACTGTCGCTGATCGACGCCGTTGTCGGCGCGGTCGAGGTGCCAGTGACGGTCAAGATGCGGCTTGGCTGGGACGAAGGCGCGCTCAACGCGCCGATGCTGGCGCGGCGCGCCGAGCAGGCCGGTGTCAGCATGGTGACCGTGCACGGCCGAACGCGCTGCCAGTTCTATCAGGGCAAGGCCGACTGGCGCGCCATCGCCCGCGTCAAGGAAGCCGTGTCCATCCCGGTCGTCGCCAATGGTGACGTCTCTTCGCCGGCGGAAGCGGCCGACATTCTCGATCAATCGGGTGCCGACGCCGTGATGATCGGCCGTGCCCATTATGGCGCGCCCTGGATCGCAGGTGGCATTGCGGCCGCAGCGACAGGCGAAATGACGCCAAATATTCCACAGAACCCGACGGCGCTCGCCGACTACATCGTGGCCCACTATGAGGATATGCTGGCGCTCTACGGCGCCGAAAGCGGCCTGCGCCAGGCGCGCAAGCATCTCGGCTGGTATCTTGATCGGCATGCAGGCGGCGTCGCCGACGACAGCCGAAAGGCCGTACTGACCGCATTCGAGCCCGCGCGCGTCATTGCCTTGCTGCGCGATGTGTTTTCGCGCGATCCGCAACCTTTGACCCTGCGGAGTGCCGCATGAA
>NZ_RZRP01000525.1:0-3487 GCF_003997795.1 Mesorhizobium sp. M7A.F.Ca.US.005.03.2.1
GCAAGATCGAAACCCGCCGGCTGGATGCGAAGGACCGTACGCCGCTTTCAGCGGAGGATCCCAACATCGTCGCTGTTGCCGCCGATTTTGCCATTGAAGGCGAGCTGCTGCCGGTATTCGATCTCGACGATGCAAAATCGATAGCCGACTTCATCGAGCGCACCGCCGGGCTCGTTGCTTGAGCGCTGACGCAACGGCAGAATAGCCTTGCCCATTTTTATGGTTTTGCAGTTGCTTTTTTCTTGGAAAGAGTGGGAGTATCGCGCCAGCGGGCGGTCAAAAGCACCGCCCCACAGAGCCGTTCGGAACGACGGCCGGGACCATAAAGAGAGGACCATCATGCGTATTTCACTGCGTATCGCGCTTGCCGCATCGGCCGCGCTGCTGACACTCGGCGTCGCCCAGGCCCAGGAAAAGACCCTGAGGATCGGCACCGAAGGCGCCTACCCGCCCTTCAACAACCTTACCGCCGATGGCCAGCTCGTGGGCTTCGATATCGACATCGCCAAGGCGCTTTGTGATGAGATGAAGGTCAAGTGCACCTTCGTCGCCCAGGATTGGGACGGCATCATTCCAGCCCTCCAGGCCGGTAAATTCGACGCCATCGTCGCCTCGATGTCGATCACGCCGGAGCGCAAGGAGAAGGTCGACTTCTCGAACAAATACTACAACACGCCCTCGGCGATCGCCGTGCCGAAGGACAGCACGCTGAAAGGCGTGACCAAGGAAGATCTCGCCGGCAAGACCATCGGCGTCGCCACCACCACCACGCATTTCAACTATGCCTCGAAGACCTACACCGACAGCACCGTGAAGGGCTATCCGAGCAGCCCCGAGGAGCAGGCCGATCTTGCCAATGGTCGTCTCGACGCCATCGAGGACGATATCGTCGTGCTGCAGCAGTTTCTGGACTCGCCTGACGGCGCCTGCTGCAAGATCCTCGGCCAACCTTCGCCGCAGCCGGTCGAGATTTTCGGGCCTGGTGCCGGCATTGCCGTACGCAAGGGCGAAACTGACCTGGTCAACAAGCTCAATTCGGCCATCGCCGCCATTCGCGCCAATGGAAAATACAAGGAAATCAACGACAAGTATTTCAAGTTCGACGTCTACGGCGCCGAGTCCTGATAAGCCAGTTCAAGACGGCGGGGAATTTCCCCGCCGTCTTTCTATTCGTCTTGGGAATGCCGTGGGGATAAGACCGGTCGATGCCAGCCCAGAGCATATGGACACTTCTCAGTTGGGGACCTGAAGGCTGGCTTGACGATATTGCCTATGGCGCACTGATCACCATTGCGTTGGCGCTTGCCACGCTGCCCATCGGATTGACGATCGGCTTTTTCATTGCACTCGCCAAGCAGTCCGAAGAACCGTCGCTGCGCCTTGCCGCCAACATCTACACCACCGTCTTTCGCGGCCTGCCAGAACTGGTGACGCTGTTCCTGTTCTTTTTCGGCATGCCGATCCTGCTGCAGCATCTCGTCAGGTATTTCCGGCCTGACGTCACCATCGACGTCAACAGCTTTGTCGCCGGCATGATCGTGCTTGCACTGATCTTCTCCTCCTATGCCAGTGAGGTTTTCCTTTCCGCCTTCCGCGCCATTCCCAAAGGCCAGTATGAGGGCGGCTATGCCATCGGTCTTTCGAACTGGCTGACCATGCGCAAGGTGATCGTGCCGCAACTGCTGCGCATCGCGTTTCCTGGACTGGAGAACTGCTGGCTCAGCCTGCTCAAGGACACGTCGCTGGTGTCGGTCGTCGGCCTGGCCGAGACGCTGCGCAATGCCAGCATTGCGGCCCGCGTCACCAAGCACGCTTTCCTGTTCTTCGGCGTCGCCTCGCTGGTCTTTCTTGGCCTGGCCGTCCTGTCGTCCTTCGCCACCAATGCGATCCTGCGCTCGCTTGGCCGGCGGGAGGCGCAGCGATGAGCGCCACGGCCACCATGGTCGAACGTCCGCCGCCACGGGCGCGCGGCTGGCCGCGCAGGCGTATCGCCGGTTACGCGCTGGTGGGCCTATGGATTTTGTTCGGTATCGGCATCGTCAGCTATCTCTTCCTTGCCTGGAATCCCGATTTCTTTGCCAAATATGCGCCGGCTTATCTGAGCGGGCTTGGGGTCACGCTGGCGCTGGTTTCCATATCGATGGTACTCGGCGCGATCCTGTCGGTGCCCGTCGCTTACGGGCGCATGTCCAGCAACCGGATCCTGTCCGGCCTCGCCTATTGCTACGTCTATTTCTTCCGCGGCACGCCGCTGCTGGTCCAGACCTATCTGGTCTACTACGGATTGGGCTCGTTCCGCGTCGAACTCCAGTCGGTCGGCCTCTGGGATTTTTTCAAGGACGCGTTCAATTGCGGCGTCTTTGCCTTTGCGCTCAACACGGCCGCCTACCAGGCGGAGATCCTGCGCGGCGCCATAGAGAGCGTGCCAAGAGGGCAATGGGAAGGGGCGGCCTCGCTTGGCCTGCATAAACTGCAGACGTTGCGCAAGATCATCCTGCCGCAAGCCCTGATCGTCGCCTTGCGGCCCTATGGCAACGAACTGATCCTGATGGTCAAGGCGTCCGCCATCGTCGCCATCATCACGGTCTACGATCTGATGGGCAATGCCAAGCTCGCCTTCGCCAACTCGTTCGACATCCAGGCCTATATCTGGGTCGCCCTCGTCTATCTGGTGATGGTCGAGATCTTGCGGCATGGCGTCGAATGGATCGAGCGCCGGATCACCGTTCACCTGAAACGCTGACGATTTTCAATTCGGCTGCACCAGTCGATCAGGCTCTACGCGTCTTGACGAATTGAGCGCAGAGCCTAGAGCTTTCGCAGCAAATTCCGTTTCCATTCTGAAGGGCAAGCTCATGGCATCTGTGGCATTTCTCGGTCTTGGCGTGATGGGCTATCCGATGGCCGGACACTTGAAGAACAAAGGCGGCCATGACGTCACCGTCTACAACCGCACCAAGGCCAAGGCCGAGCAATGGGTTGGCCAGCATGGCGGTAGCCTGGCGGCGACCCCTGCGCAGGCCGCCGAGGGCAAGGATTTTGTGTTCTCCTGCGTCGGCAATGACGACGATCTGCGTTCGGTGACGACCGGTCCGGAAGGCGCCTTCAAATCGATGAAGAAGGGTTCGGTCTTCATCGACAACACCACCGCCTCGGCCGAGGTCGCTCGCGAGCTGGCGGCGGCGGCGCAAGCCGGCGGGTTTTCGTTTCTCGATGCGCCGGTCTCGGGCGGCCAGGCCGGCGCCGAGAACGGCGTGCTGACTGTCATGGTCGGCGGCGAGCAGGATGCGTTCGACAAAGCGAAGCCTGTCATCGACGCTTTTGCCCGCATGGTCGGCTTGATGGGGTCGGCCGGTGCCGGCCAGCTCACCAAAATGATCAACCAGATCACCATCGCCGGCCTCGTCCAGGGCCTGGCCGAAGGCATCCATTTCGGCAAGAAGGCCGGGCTCGACATCGAGAAGGTGATCGAGGTGATTTCCAAGGG
>NZ_RZRP01000525.1:3497-4478 GCF_003997795.1 Mesorhizobium sp. M7A.F.Ca.US.005.03.2.1
GTGAAGAAGGTGAGCGAGTTGTTTCCAAGGGGCGCCGCGGGCTCCGGGAAGATGGAGACCCGCCACAAGACGATGAACGCCGGCAAATATGATTTCGGCTTCGCCGTCGACTGGATGCGCAAGGATCTCGGCATCTGCCTGGCCGAGGCCGACCGCAATGGCGCCAGACTGCCGGTCACCGCACTCGTCGACCAGTTCTACAAGGATGTGCAGGCGATGGGCGGCAAGCGCTGGGACACGTCCTCGCTGCTCGCCCGTCTCGAAAAATAGGTCTCTGCCGTGGCAGAGCTCTCGCCTCAATCCAGTGCCGCGGAAATCGTCGCCCATCTTCGCGCCATCGGATCCGAGCAGAACCGCCTCGGCATGTTGCGCTACGGCATCAAGATCGACCGTGCACTTGGCATCTCGCACGGCATGCAGCGGCAGATCGCGCGGACGATCAAACGCAACCACGAGCGCGCCTTCGAGCTATGGGACAGCGGCATCATGGAGGCGCAGTTCATTGCCTCCGTCACGGCTGACCCGAAACGGTTTTCTGCTGAAGATGCAAGGCGATGGGCGGCTAGTTTCGACTCCTGGGACATCGTCGACGGCGTCTCGGATCTCTTTGTCGATACGGACGCCTGGAAAGAACTGATCGCCGAGTTCGCGGCCGACGAGCGGGAGTTCGTTCGGCGCACGGCCTTCGCCATGATGGCCTGGTCTGTCGTCCACCGGAAGCAGGAGCCAGGGGCGACCTTCCTCTCCTTCCTGCCGATCATCGAAACGCACGCGAACGACAGCCGCAATTTCGTGAAGAAAGCCGTGAACTGGGCGCTTCGGTCGATCGGTAAGCGATCGATGAACATGCACGGTGCCGCCCTGGCTGTCGCCGAACGACTGGCGCAGTCGGCCGACAAGACGGCGCGCTGGATCGGCAAGGACGCCGTAAGGGAGCTGACCAATGCCAAGACGCTCGCGCGGATCGCCGCCAGGAAAGGC
>NZ_RZRP01000526.1:0-873 GCF_003997795.1 Mesorhizobium sp. M7A.F.Ca.US.005.03.2.1
GCTGCAGAATTCGGGATGGCTGTTGGCCGCAGTGGCGTCCTTCGCCTCGTCCTCGCAGGCCTTCATCATCGCGGTCTGGTCGTCCGGCGTAAGGGCCTTCCAGGCTTTCACGAAGTCGTCGTTGCTGACCATCGTCTTCATGCTGCTATCGGTGTAGAAGGGCTGCATCTTGGCTGGATCGTCGAGAGCCGACGTTTTGGCAAACGCCGCGCCGCCGACCATCGAAAGTGCCATGGCGCCCAAGCAGATCATCTTGATGTTCATGGGTACTCTCCTGTTGCTTTGGGATCGTCGAAGCAACGATCCATTGGAAAACGACAGGTTTGGGTGAAAGTTCCGGCATTTTTTGCGCAGAAAAGCCGAAACGAGGAAAAATATAGCCGAAAAACTTGAAACTTTCCCCGATTTTTCCCGTAGGAGGCGAGTTTATCGGGTCTCTCGTGCGAGACTGACCACCAGTCGATCGACGCTGGGGTCGTCGAGGCTGACGATATGGGCCATCTGCAGCGCCCGCTTCATGCTGACCCTGGTGACGTCCTGCCGCATGATGACCGGCACAAAGGCCGGCCCCGATCCTGTGAGGACGATCGCCCTGCCGACCAGAACCGGTTCGGAGATGGGAGCCCACTGTACGGTCATGATCGAGGGCTCGCTTGTCTGGCGGCGGTTGATGCCTGTGAAATAGATCCAGTTCAGGCGCGAGATCGCTACGCCGTAGTGGTTGCCGGGCATTCTGGCGCCACCCTGGCCATCGCCCGGGGCCCACCGCGTCACCCGCCTGAAGGTGACCAGCTCGGCCTCACGTCGCAGGAAGGTGACCGAGCGCATCAGAAGGTCGGGGCGGCCGGGAACCGAAAAATAGGGGAAATAAGT
>NZ_RZRP01000526.1:883-4477 GCF_003997795.1 Mesorhizobium sp. M7A.F.Ca.US.005.03.2.1
GTTTTCGTACAGTGCCTCGCGCAGCGATGCGTTGCCGTCGCCGTTGGCTGCGGGAACAGCCGGCTCGCGATACAGCTCGTTTTCGTCGATCTTGAAATAATCGCAGATCAGCCTGGCGGTGGTTTTGTTGGGCACCGCCTTGCCTTGCAGATAGCGCTCGAACTGGGTGCGATTGATGCCAAGCTCACGGCACACCGCGCTGACGGAAGCGTGGCGCTGGACCAGCCGCCTGAGATTGGCGGCGAGATTCTCGCGAATTGGCACGACATCTCCCCGACAGACGTACGGACCAGCATTCAAGCGATAGCTTATATACACTTGCATGCCGTGGCGCTGGCGCGAAGATGGACCTTTGGCCAATAGGCAACGATCCCGTAGAGCGTAGGCTGTACGATTTTGACAGTCCGGCTATGCAAGCCGCGTAAATGGGCGTATTTCGGTGGCAAGAGCGACCTCGGATCGGCCTCTCGACATCCTGTAATGGAGGGCGGTTTGGATCATACCGGCCTGGTCGAGCTTCTGGACTACACGCAGGCGCAATTGACGAAGATCCGCCAGGCGGTCGCGTCAAGCGATCACGCCGGTGCCATGTTCACCATTGATTGCCTTGTCGGAGCGGCGGCCGAGCAGACGAAGTGCAAGCTTGCAAGCCTGGAGCATGCCGGCTTGCCGATCAGCAAGGATGGGCCGATCGGCAGGGATGGGCCGATCGGCAGGGATGGGCCCATAGAAGGCGGTGCGGCACCGCCCGGCAAAGCGACATCGGGCAAGCCGGATGCCGGCAGCAGCCGCTCCTGATCAGGCCGCGCCGATCTCGCCGATCAGCCTTGCATATTCGGCCTCGGCTTCGCCGTAACTGCCATTGGCGAGTTCCAGCAGCCCGGCGCGGTCGCGAATGACGATCTCGCCCCGTCTCGAGCGAATCAACGTGCGGCCTTCGAGCAATTGAAGCGCGACGGTGACGCCTGGCCGCCTGACACCAAGCATGATGGCCAGGAATTCGTGGGTGATGGCGAGATGTTCGCCGGGCACCCGGTCGTCGCACATGAGCAGCCATCGCGCCAGCCGCTCCTCGAGCTTCAGCCGCGCGTTGACGAGCGCGGTGCAGCCGGCCTGGGTTTGTAGTGCGTTGACGAAGCGCAGCAGGAACATGCGCAAGGTCGTACTTGCCTCCAAAGCTGCCTTGAAAGCGCCGGCTTCGATGCGGATCGCTTCGCCTTCGAGTTGGACAAAACAGGCATGCGGCGCACGGTCGTCGCCCATCACCAGGGAGTATCCCGTCATGCCTTCGAAGCCGATGAAGCCCACTTCGGCCTCTTGGCCGCTTGCCGTGCTGGCGACCACCGAACCAATGCCCTGTTCGATGAAGTAGACGGCCTCGATCGGAACATTCGGGGTCACCAGCATCATGCGCAATGGCAAATCGCAGCGCTGCATGTGCGGCTCGAGCAACGCCAGATCATCCGCAGGCATGCGCCGCAGCAGTTGGTTTCGGTACGGATGGTTCCCGTCGGGATAGGGTTTTTTGTCGGGATCAGAGTTTTTGTTGGGATCAGACATGGCGTGGCCCAATGCAGGGCAAGAGCCATCCAATCTCCCAGCCGTCCGTGCCCGTAAAAACGTGAGGACGATGGCCTATGTATAGGGGCTCTGAACGCAGAAAGATATTAATGCGATATGAAATT
Source organism: Mesorhizobium sp. M7A.F.Ca.US.005.03.2.1 (assembly GCF_003997795.1). Taxonomy (NCBI): domain Bacteria; kingdom Pseudomonadati; phylum Pseudomonadota; class Alphaproteobacteria; order Hyphomicrobiales; family Phyllobacteriaceae; genus Mesorhizobium; species Mesorhizobium sp. M7A.F.Ca.US.005.03.2.1. The sequence continues at coordinate 2,569 of NZ_RZRP01000526.1, forward strand.
CGAAGCACGGCGCCCCCCAACGCCTGTTCGCATATGAAAAGATCGGCCTGAATGTTAGTGTCGGAAACGTACCAAACGCCATTTGGTACAAAACCGACATATTTCATGAGAGCGCCGGATCACGCCGATAAAATCCGCTGGCCAATGAAAAGCGCCATGTCGCGCTGGGCCTGGGGACCATTCGAAGAAGGGGGAGGACCGGGGGGAGAATTGTACGATACTTACTGTGATGAGGCCGATGTTGACTCTTGCTCAGCCCGATTTCATTTTTTGACCCACAGCGTCTAAAGCGCATCGCGTTTGATCGGATTTATGCGATGCGCTTTAGGGTCTTTGTTTATGCATGTCGTTCTCCCAAAGCCGAGGTCACTTTTGGACGACATGCATCAAAAGTGGCCGCTGCTCCGAAAGGGGCTTCTTATGTCGAGCCTTCGTAAGCGCAATCCCGGTCTCCATCCTTCCGATCTGCAACTGTGCCAGCGCGTCTTCGATCGGGTCTGCCTGGAGCGCAAATTTGATCGCATGTCGGGGGAGTCGGACGTGCAGCTTCTGGCAGCCACGGTGTTTTCGCTGTTCCAGAATGGCTGCCGCAATGAAGGCGAGTTGCTTGAGAGTTTCAGTCGGACCCGCCAATGACCAAGGCCAGGATCACGTCCGCGGCACCGGCCGAAAACGAACCTTACGACGCTGCGGTCTTCGCCCGGAAATACGGCATGTCGCGGAAGGCCGCGGAGGTCGTGCTGTCCGCGAATGGACCGTCCAGAACAGCCTGTGACGCTGCCGCCCGCTCTTTTATGGAAGCGGTTGCCCGCAGAGCGAAGAGCAGCCATAAACACTGATGCTGCGCCTTGAGCGACTGCCGTCTCGCCGCCGACCCGCGGGCGCGTCCAATGCTACCTTCATCGAACACCGCGAGGCGTCAGCCTGCCGGGCCTGTCGGGCCGATCGGACCGGTCACTCCTGAAGTGGCTTGCTGCGCCGTCACGGCGGAGAGTTTCTGCCGTTTGAGCAGCATCGGCTTTTCATAGATCTTCTTCATGGTCACGGCCTCCCTCCGCAAAGTTCGATTGCGGCAGCGTCATCGCCGGCCGCGCTCCTGTCAAGCGGACCTGGTCGAGGGCCGGCCAACCCGAACGAAAATCCACGCCTCAATTCCTGTCGGCCGGCTTGGAACGCATGCGCGAAACCGTCTCGCGCTCGGCGCGTTTGGAGCGCAGCGGCGGCAGGTCGCGGTCGATCAGGTCCATGTCCTCCAGCACCATATCGCCCATGCGCTTGAAGGCGATGTCGAGCGCGCCGGCGCGGTGAGCCGAGCGCAGGAAGCCGGGCAGGGCGCGCACCGGATGGTCCCGCGCCAGCGGTTCTTCGGGAAAAACGTCGCTGGCGGCGACGATGTGGCCGCTCTTAACCGCCGCCATCAGCGCCGGGAAGTCCACCACGCCGGCGCGGCTGAGCAGGATGAAGGCAGCGCCCTTGCGCATGCCGGCAAAGGCGTCGGCACCGAGAAAACCCTGGTTCTCGCTGGTCACCGAGGCAACGACGAAGATGAAGTCGCTGGTCGACAGCACCTCGTCGAGGGAGGCCGGCTCGACGCCATTGTCGATGAGGATCGATGGCGGCAGCCACGGATCGAAGACTTTGGTGCGGGTGCGGAAACCCGACAGCAGCCGGTTGAGCGCCCGGCCGAGATCGCCGAAACCGATGATGCCGACATCGGCGCCAGACAAGAGCCGCGCCGTCTGGTTGCCGTCGCCGCCCCACAGTTCCTGTCCCTGGCGGAAGGCGAGGTCGGCATCGACGATGCCGCGGGCGAGATTGAGTGCCATCGCAAGGCCAAGCTCCGCGACCGGCTCGGCGAACACCAGGCCGGTGGTGACGACATGGATGCCGCGCGCGAACAACGTCTCGT